>JAGAVZ010000189.1 GCA_017941635.1 Cellulosilyticum sp. | reverse complement strand
TGGCGTACGTGCAGCAACAAGAGTAGAGATGAACGAATACTATCAAAGGATGAGTAAAGAAAATCTTGAAGCAAAATCCTTTGCCACCACAAAAGATTTTCATCGCTATATTGAAGAACAGTTTAAAATTATTCCAGAGGAATGGCGTAGTATTACAGTCATTAATGGCGGAGAAGGCTCAGTAGAGGCTTTCTTTGATGGCTGTAAAACGACTTCTGATTTAGTGGAGAAATTACTTCTTCCAACAGTAGAGCAAGGTTTAGTAGGTGAGGGTAGTGATGAATTTGCCAATACTTTTGAAAGTCAAAGAGCACACTTTAATAAACATAAACAACTAGAACGTAGTATTAAAGAGAGCGAAAAAATCAAAGGTGAAATTGAAACCTATGTAGCATGTTATGATGCTTATCATCAAACTTTAAATGCTTATGAAACCAAAAAAGAAGAAGCAAAAGCCATTTGGCAGTTCATTGAAGAAAGGGAAGCAAAGGTAAAGGCATCTCTTGAAGCATTAGATGAAGAAAAGAAAGAAATGGAAAGCTCTAAACGTGAGGTGGAAAAAGAGTCAGCTCTCATAGAAGTTTCAGAAGCTAAAATGGATTTAGATACAGTCTTCATGACCCATGAGATGCAGAGTCAATCCTTTAGTGTCCTTAAAGAGAAAAAAGAAGAAAAAGAAACAAGACGACATATACTCAAGCTTTCTAGATTCCAAAATAATATGAAAGAAGCAGCGGCGAAAGTTAAACTTTATGAAGAACAGCTTGCTTTATTAGATGAGGATACCGAAGTAGAAGATTTAAAAGAAGCCCTAGAAGTCAATAGTGGTCAAATTAAAGGCTATTTTATGCAACGTCTTGAAGTGTTAAGAAAAGAACAAGGCCATTGTGAAAGAGAGAAAGAACGCTATCAAGAAGAAGAACAAAGCTATCAAAAAGAAAAAGCAGTGCTTCAACAAAAACTTCAACAGCTTAGAAGTGAAATGAGTAAGCTAGCGGGACAATTAGAACAAAAACAAAAGCAAATGGACTATATTAAGATGCAGATCATTGCAGAAGTTGGTCATGGTGATTTAGAGGGTCAAAGTAAAAAGTGGCAAGAACGCTTAAATGAGATTGATACCAATAAAGTAACTTTAAGACAAAATCTTAGAATACAAGAAGAAACACAAAAAACATTAAGCCATGAGATTGAAGCGCAAACAGAAAAAAGAACAAAAGTACTGAGTGATTTAGGACAAGTTATAGCTAAAGTCCATCAGCTTGAAAAAGAACAAGAAAAAGTGCTACGTGAGCTTCAAACAACCCTTCCGATGTTTTCTGGCTTATCTTCTATTTATTTAAAACCACAACAAGTGATTACAACTTTAGAAGAACTGATTGAAAAAGTAACAAGAGAGAAGGAAGATGCCCTTCTTCTAGAAAGACGTCATGCACATTTCTTAGAAAACTATGCAAACCATGATTTCTTTACAGCAGAGCCATTACTAGAGATGTGGGTTGAAAAGTGGGCTGGTCAATTTGAGTTTTTACAAACAGGAACAGCTTTTATTGAAAGTTTAGAAGATGTAAATCTTAAAATGCAAATGTATCATAAGCCTAAATGGACACAGTTAGTCATTGTTTCTGATGGTAGAGAAGCGGATTTAAAAGCTTTAATTGAAGCTCAAAAAGGTCAAATGACTTATCCTGTAGGTGTAATTGGGCATTCACAAGCTCATGCACTTTTGCAAGAAGGTGAAATGACAGAGCAGCTTATTTATCCAAGTAGCTGGATAGAACATATGCAAATGCCACTTTTTGAGGATTATAAAAAAGAAGCAGGAAAAGCATTAGAAGAAGCAACTACTTTCCGTAAGCAAAAAGAAGAAGAACTCCGTAAAGTGGATCAAGTCTTAGAAAAGGTAAGTAGCTTTTTAGAAGAATATACACATGAAATCTATGCAAAACTTAGACAAGAGCACAGTCAACTAAAAAAACAAGAAGCAGAAATGGGACGTCAGATTGAAAAATTAAAATTAGAGCGTGTGCAATTAGAAAAAGAAAATAAACAGGCTCAAGAGACCCTTAGAAAAGAAGCGGATGAAAAGAATCGTTTACAAGGCTATATTGAAAAAGTAGCGAATTATACAGGCTTAAAAGAAGAAAGCGAAAGAGATCAGACAAAAGTAAGTGATCTTCAAGAAGTCATTGGAGAATGTGAAAAGCAGTTAGATCAGATTGAACGTAGATTAATGAATTGTTTAGAGGCATTGGAAGAAGCAAAAGAGACATTAGGTATGCTCAGAAGTAGTGAAAATCGTATCAAAGATGACCCACTTTATAAAGAGGTAAAAGAAGAACGTACCATCGATACAACGGAAGATATTGCCTACCTTAGAAGTAAACAAGAGCAGCTTAAAGAAAGCCTTAGCAACAAGCAAAGAGGGCGTAGTGAGATTGAAATGCTTCTTAGACAAAGTCAAAAGACATATGAAGAAAACGAGGAAAGCTATAGGCAAGAGCAGGCAGATAGAGAAGTCCCACTTGAGGCTATTCCAAGCTATGAAGAAGGTTATGCGACTGAAATCGACCGCTTAACAGAAGAACTTAAAGGCATTAGACAAGAGCTTGAAGCATTAGAAAGTAAGGTAAAAGAAGCTAAAACGAATTTTGATAAGAAAGAACAAGATTATCAAAGTAAATATGCAGCTTATGAAGAACGTTATGGCGTAGTCAATGACTTTGTATCTGATTACAAGGAAGCAAAAGAACGCTTAGAAAAAGAACAAAGTGCCATGAGCGAAAAAGAAAAGTATCTGATGAAACAGATCCAAGGACTTGAGAAAGAACTGAAAGTTATTCTTGAACATAAGCAACAGATGGACAAAAAAGATGAGCTTTATGGTTATTGCGCACCACAAGTTAAAGTAGGTCTTTTAGAAGAAGCTATTCAGCAAGAAATCATGTATGAGCTGAAGCTTCGTATTATTGTGGGGACCCTATTAGAAGATTTGGCACAACTTAAAGAAAAGGTTGAACAAAGTAAAAAAGCTGTAGAAGAGCAAAAACTTGACTTTAAATTATTCTGTCAAAAAGAAATTACAGACAGTAAACTAAGAAATATGGCACTTCAAGGGATTATGCAAAAGCAAGATTATGAGGAATTAGTTGTATGGACAGATAATATTGTAGAGCGTATTAATCAAACCTTAACGATTTTAGAAAGAGATTTACTCGATCAAGACCAACAAATTTCACAGTTTATTATCCACTTATATGCATATTTAAAAACAGTGGCAACAGAGCTAGGAGAAATTCCTAAGAAAACACGTGTTAACACGGAAGAAGGCTGGAAAACGATTTATGAGTTTGCCATTCCAAGTTGGCAAGAAGAAAGTGGCAAAGAAAAAATCCGTATGCATATCTATAGCTTATTAGATGATATGGAAAGTGAACATTTCTTAGATGATGCTGGAAAAGAAGACACGCAAAAAATTAAAAAGTATATTAAAGAACAATTTAAGTTACGTACGCTTCTAAAAGTTGTTATGGGTAATGATGCGATTCGCGTAAGATGTCGTAAAGTAAGTAATATTAGTGATATTAGTAGTCAAAAATATTCATGGGAAACTTCAAATAAATGGTCTGGTGGAGAAAAATGGAGTAAGAACATGGCACTTTATCTTGGTATCCTCAACTATCTAGCTGAGAAGAAACAAAATATTCAAGGTGAAGATCAAAAAGTAAGCCGCGCCGTTATTTTAGACAATCCATTTGGTAAAGCTTCTAGTGGACATGTTTTAGAACCGGTCTTCTTTATTGCCAAACAATTAGGTTTCCAAATGATTGCATTAACAGCCCATTCAGAAGGGGACTTCATTAGAAGATACTTCCCAGTTGTATATAGCTGTAAGTTAAGAAATACTTTAGATCAAAGAACATCTATCTTTACAAAAGAACAAGAAATTAAAAAAGCATATTTTGTAGATAATGATCCAGTTGCTTTAAGTATATTAGGAAGCAATCAAATTGGATTATTTTAGTAAGTTATAAAGCCATAAGAGCCAGTAAGTGAGAGTCTATTAAGACTGAGCTTACTGGTTTTTTATTGGAAAGGCGAAGATAAAAGAGAAACTCGTATTTTAAGGTTAAGACTTGGCGTTGTAAATGAAATGATTTAAATCATACTTATTTTGTTATACAATAGACGTAATAAATCTTAGTTAAAATAAGCGAAAGTTGAATGAATAGCAGCGTAAATAAAATGACTTTAAAAGGAAAATAGAATTAATTCATTTAAGTAAGGAGATACCACAATGAAAAATCCATGGGAAATAGTTCAGTTAGATGACTATGAAAATCATATGGCATTACCTAACGTTGGCCAATTACAAGCTTTAAGTCAGATCATGAAACGGCAATTTAATCAGTACCACATTCAAACCGTGGCCATTTGGGGAGTTGCAGGAGGGAATGGTTTAGAACATATCAAACCGAAGCAGTTTAAAAAGATTTATGGGATAGATATTAACCAAGCTTATTTGCATAACTGTAGGGAAAAATATGCGGACTTAAGAGAAGACCTTATCTGTGAAGTCATTGACCTCACGCAGATAGATTGTATATTACCAAAAGTAGAATTAATTGTAGCGAATTTACTCATTGAATATATTGGTATTGAAACCTTTACAAAGCAAGTTTTAAAAGTACATCCTAAATATGTATCTTGTGTGATTCAAAAGAATATTGATAAACAGTTTGTATCAGACTCTCCATATATTAAAGTGTTTGATGACATCTCAGTTTTACATCAAGATATTGACGAAGAAAGTTTGAAGGATAGTATGCATAGGGAAGGATATAAACACATTTTACGAAGAGTAGAAGGGTTACCTAATGGGAAGCAATTCATTAGGTTAGATTTTAGACTTGAAGGATAAAGGGGTAAAAAGGGAGTGTCGCAAAATACATCCGCTCAGTTGTCCGAAAAAAGAATTTCTTCCAGAAGCAACTAAAAGCTTCTTCCAGAAATACTTTTTTCTCCCTTATGAGCTAGAATATGCATAATTTTTAAGGAGGTATCGCATTTCGCGACACCTCCTTTGTTGTGCATTAGTATAGATTAAATATAGTGAGATGAAACGGCTTTTTCTTGTATCATTGCAGGTTGTATTTTCTTTTTGTAAATGACAAAGTAGCAGATAAGATGAGCAATAAAAGTAATCATCCAAGTAATGGGATAAGAAATATAAAGTGTTTCTAAAGAGCGATGCCACTTGAAAATCGTAAAAATCCATACAATACGTAATCCACAAGCACCAATTAAAGAAACAAGCATTGGCATGATAGAATAACCGAGTCCACGTAAAGAGCCAACCACAACGTCCATGGTGCCGCATAGGAAGTAGGTTGTGCAAATAATAGATAAACGTATGAGGCCAAAGTGAATGACTTCAGGGTCAGCAGAATAAATACCTAATAATTTGGTTCCAAAGCAAAGCGTGGTCCATCCCATAGTCATACCGATGATCATCACAATGCCTAGACAGATGACTAAAATTCTATTAATGCGATGATATTTCTTTGCACCGAGATTTTGGCTTGTAAAACTTAAAGCAGTTTGATAAATGCTATTCATAGAAATATAGATAAAGCTTTCTATATTAGAGGCGGCAGTATTACCTGCCATAGCAATTGAACCAAAGCTATTAATAGAGGATTGAATGAGTACATTAGAAATAGAGAAAATAGCACCTTGTATACCTGCAGGAAGACCTACTTCAATCATCTTTAAAAGTTGTTCTTTATCAATATGTAAATCGTGTATTTCTAGGTGGCAAGCGCCTTGTTGCTTCATAAGACTTCTTACAATCAATCCTGCAGAGATACATTGAGAAATAACAGTAGCTAATGCAACACCTGCTACATTCATTTGAAATATAATGACAAAGCAGAGATTAAGAACTACATTAACAGCTCCTGAAATTGTCAAAAAGTAAAGTGGTCTTTTGGTATCACCAATACCACGTAAAATTGCACTCCCAAAATTATAAAGCATCATGGCAGGCATGCCTAAAAAGTAGATGCGCATATAAAGTGCAGATAAATGGAGCACATCACCAGGTGTTCCCATAAGTGTAAGGAGAGGATTGGCTAACGTGATACCAATAACCGTTAAAATACATCCGCTTATGAGACTAAATAAGATAGAAGTATGTAATGTTTTATGAGTTGCTTCTAGATTTTTAGCACCATAGTAACGTGCAATTAAGACGTTACTGCCTATAGATAATCCAATAAAAAGATTTGTGAGTAAGTTAATGAGCGAACTCGTTGAACCAACGGCTGCAAGAGAAGTACTGCCAGCATATCGTCCTACGACTACAATATCTGCAGCGTTAAAAAGAAGTTGTAAGATACCAGATAACATAAGTGGTATAGAGAAAAGAAGAATTTTGCTCCATAAGGAGCCTGTACACATGTCCATTTCATATGATTTTTTTTGCATAACTTATAACCTGTCCTTTTTAGTAATCAATTATAGCTTTGTTATTATAGCATAATTATAAAGTAAAGTGTATAATAGTTTAAATATTTTATAATATTGTTATGTATTAATGAGGGTAGGTGAAAAAACATAATGAAAGCATGGATTAGAGAACATAAATATTGTTTAGCATTGCTATACTTTGTATTTTATTTAGATGCCTTTTATTTGCTAGAAAAGTGGGTAAAGCCTAAGTATATTGTGCATTGCCTTTTAGATGATTGGATTCCGTTTTGTGAGTTATTTATTATACCTTATTTTTCGTGGTTTATTTTGTTAGCAGGTGCGTTAGCTTATTATATGTTTAAAAGTAAAGAAGACTTTTTGAGACTCTGTATTATTATGTTTGGTGGAATGACCTTTTGTATTATGATTTATGCTATTTTACCTAATGGGCTTGAGTTAAGGACAAGCATTCCAAGAGAGAATTTACTTTGTAAGTGGGTAGAGTGGCTTTATCAGATAGACACGGCAACCAATGTATGTCCATCCATTCATTCATGTTTCTAGCACAATAGCAGTCTATAAAATCACAAAACGTTCAGCTTTATTTAAAGGGCATAGAAATATAATCAAAGGAATGTGGATTTGGTCTGTGCTTATTTACATTTCTACAGTAATGTTAAAGCAACATTCAGTTATAGATGTGATTTTAGGGTACTTACTCACATGGTTAATAACTCAAATAGCCTATGGGGTTGATGGAACCCGAAAATTTGTTGATGCAAAATGAAAAGAAGGATTATATGCGATTGTAAAAAGAGTCTTATAAACTAAAATAGTATAGCAATAGAAAGGAATAGAGAGAATGAAAGAACTAAAAATGACTGAAGCTATAAATGATAAAAAAAGAACCTTCCTAAATGCTATTCTTTTAAAGAGCGAATAGCATTTAGGAAGGTTTCTTCATGAATAATATCAATGGGATGACCTTGTTGTTTTAAAATAAGTGCTCGACGTAATTTAGAGGTGAGTGTTTCCAAAGGTAATTGCTCAGGATTTTTAACATTGGTTAAAACAACTTGCGTTTTACTGGTAACACTACTTGTGTGTATTGCACCAAGTGCATGAAGTTTCTTGACCGCATCAACGCGTGGCATACTTTCTAAAGGACCTGTTAATACAATGACTTTGTTTTTAAAATCATAAGGAAGTTGAGTATTTACATGGTTCGTCATTTCAGAATCAGCCTTATTGTGATGCGTTGAAATGGAGAGAGTAGCACATGAATTTCTAAAAGTTGGAAGGATAAGCTGCGTTGTTCTATCAGGATTTATACTACCTAATTGAATCTGAAGTGTTTGTAAAATATCATCTAAATAAAAGCATTTAAGTGTAGTAGATATACTTAGAATGAGTCTGGCTATGAGAAATGCCTCTGTTGATGTAGGTTCTAAAGTGGTTATAGCCACCAAATTTAAATCTGAGGCAAGCTGATTTATTTGATGATTTTTTAAATGAGGATAAAGACGTTTACTAAGCATAAGGCTACAACCTAGATAACAAGGGGGATAAGCTAATTGATTTTTCTCCAAAGCCTTTAAAAGAGTTGGAATAGTCCAAACAGCTTTATGACAAAAAATGATTTTACCTTTTAAGTAGGATGCAATTTCTGGCCAGATTGTGGGGAGTGTAGGGGCGTCTAGAAAATCAGATAGTTTAAGTTGGTAGCGCTTGGCGCAAAGTAGACTAATCCATAGAGCATCAGGCCTAAAAAACCAAGATTTTTGAAAAAAGATACGCCTTGCTTTTACCTCTACGATTTCAATGGCACATAAGCTTTGTGTTTGTTCATCTGTCATTTTTATATTAAGGGTTATAAAATCCATAAAACTTCTCCTTTAACAACTTATTCCTATTATAGCACATAACGCAAAATAAAGGATGGAGTGGACAAGAATATAAAACAGTGTACAATAATAACATAGAAGATTTAATGTATAACCTATTTCATACTAAAGAGCTGAGTATGAATTAATGAATAGATATTAGGCAATAAAGGAGTAAGTAGGGTGAACCAGAAGTTAACATTACAAGCATGCCAGTTATGCCCAAGGGCATGTGGTGTCAATCGAGAAAATGGGCAAGTAGGTTATTGTCAAAAATCTGATCAACTGGTGGTTGGACGAGCTGCGCTTCATCATTGGGAGGAACCTTGTATATCAGGCACAAGGGGCTCTGGGGCTGTGTTTTTTTCAGGTTGTACAATGGGCTGTGTATTTTGTCAAAATCATTGTCTTTCTAAAGGTGAAGCAGGAAAAGAAATTTCAATTGAACGTTTAGCTGAAATTTTTATAGAACTACAAGAGCAAGGGGCACATAATATTAATTTAGTCACGCCCACCCACTATACATTGCATATTGTAGAAGCGTTAAAGATAGCAAAAGGTAAAGGCCTGAGTGTTCCAGTCATTTATAACTGTAGTGGCTATGAAAAAGTGGAGACACTTAGACTATTAGAAGGATTGATTCAGGTATATTTACCTGATTTTAAATACCATAATGAAGCACTAGCTAGAAAGTATTCAAAAGCACCCCATTATTTTGAATACGCATCTGAGGCAGTTAAAGAAATGGTAAGACAAATAGGCGAGGCGACTTTTAATGAGGAAGGCATCATACAAAAAGGTGTCATTGTACGACATTTATTGTTGCCAGGACAGTTGATGGACTCTAAAGCAATTGTTCGATACTTGTATGAAAACTATGGAAATAGCATATGGATGAGTTTAATGAATCAATATACACCTTTAGAGCAGGTAGCAAAATACCCAGAGCTTAATCGAAAAGTAACCAAAAAGGCATATAATCGATTGATTGATTTTGCACTAGATTTAGGTTTAGAAAATGGTTTTATTCAGGAAGGTGAAACAGCTAAGGAAAGCTTTATCCCACTTTTTAATGGCGAGGGTGTGTAAAAGGAATGGATGCTTATAGAAGTGAGTGAAAAAGCAAGAGAGGGAAACAGCATGAGGAAACAATATAAAATTACAGAGGGATGCGTGGCATGTGGGGCTTGTAAAACGATTTGTCCAAAGCATTGCATTAGCAAGGGAAATCCTTATCAAATCAGACAAAGTCAGTGTATTAAGTGTGGCTTATGTGTAAGCCGATGTTGGAGAGGTGTTATTGAACTGGTGGAGATAGAAGAAAACACTCCAAAGCCTCTTAAACGATAAATGCACTATAAAATAAGAAAGTCCTAAACTTAACCCTATCAAAAGGAGAGGTGTTATCGTTTAGGACTTTTGTTGTACTTAGATTAATTGGAAGAGGTATGAGGTAAAGAACCTGCTACTTGTTCTAATTCCTCTAAGAAATAGATAACGCCAAGATGCCAATTGGAGTCTGCAGCATATTTATGATTAATCCACTGGATTTGGTTGTAATCTTCAGGACAATCTTTGCCGAGGCGAATAATGGTACGAGATACAATAGCCGCAGAATCTTCAATAGATGTGTTATATTCTTTCCAACTCCCATAGAGATTAAAAGGATTATTGGCAATCTGTATGGCAGATTCATGGGTAGAAGGCACAAAATTTTGTTCTTGTCCAGTAATGGCAAAAAGAAGTAGTGGATTAATATCAAAAGATTGTGCAGTTTGAATGATTGTTGAAAAATAAGGTTCAGTTGCTAAAAGTGAATCTCTTTGAACAAGCCAGCTATT
Source organism: Cellulosilyticum sp. (assembly GCA_017941635.1). GTDB lineage: Bacteria > Bacillota > Clostridia > Lachnospirales > Cellulosilyticaceae > Cellulosilyticum. The sequence goes on along the minus strand of JAGAVZ010000189.1, from coordinate 40,906 downwards.
AAGAGCTTGCTCATTAATAGGTTTATACTGCAGGGGAGTATGAAGATAGTTCGATGCATCTGCCAAATCTAAAGAAATAGGTAAAGTAACAGGCAGAGTTGTCCAATACGTTAGCATCTGCTTTCTAGTAACATGGTGATGGCACCAGATTGTTAATAGGATTAAGTAAGTACATCCTACACTTAAAAAGAACCACCGTTTCTTAAAAGTAGATTTAAGGTTAGACAATCTAGAGACATATTTAGAAAGAGAAATCAGTGGTTGCTTAGGAGAAGGAGGGCAGGCAGAAGAGATTGATGCCACTGGAGCAGAAGCATAGGTTAAATTTTGAGTAAGTGATAATAAATGTTCTTCTGTAAGCGGCTGCGCACCATACTGATTCACCCAAGAAGTAACAAGGTGCACATTAGAAGATGTAATCGATTCTATCTGTGTATAAGTTTCTAAGATATCCAAAACATTAATCGAAAATAGTGGCTTAGTCACAGCTTGCTTAAGTAAGTCTTTTTTTATGTTTTTTTGAATGTTTACATCAAAAAGCGTAAGGACATTATCTAATTTTTGATGTAGACACTTGGCAAAAAGTTGTGCACGCTCGGCCTCTGTTAAATCTGGATGGCTCTGCAATATAGAATGGCGTAAAGATTGAATCTCATCAGGCGAAATAATACTATATTGCCTGAGCACTTCTAATGATTCTTGCATAAATTCACCCTTATCTTTGAAGTATGTTTGTATCAACATTATGATATAAAACTTACAATTATATACAATGACTATAGAATATTAAACCTAATTTTAGCATAAGCCATTTCAGATTCATAGGGACTAAGTGATGAAAATAATCATAAAATGTTGGTTAAATTGATATAAAAAATGTAATTCTTATAAACAAGATTGATGATTATCTAAAAATAAATTATAATAATATAAAAAATATAAAGGAGTATAAAAATGAAAATTGCATTAATTAATGAAAATAGTCAAGCAGCAAAAAATACAATTATCGAAACTGCACTTAAAAGCGTAGTAGAACCAATGGGTCATGAAGTAATGAACTATGGAATGTATAGTGCAGAAGATGATGCACAACTTACATATGTACAAGTTGGCTTACTTACAGCTATTTTACTTAATTCAAAAGCTGCAGACTTCGTTGTAACAGGTTGTGGTACAGGTATGGGAGCTATGCTTGCAGCTAACTCATTCCCAGGTGTTGTATGTGGTCATGCACAAGATCCAGTAGATGCCTTCACATTCTCTCAAATCAATGCAGGAAATGCCCTTGCATTACCATTTGCTAAGGGATTTGGTTGGGGAGCAGAATTAAACTTAGGTTATATCTTCGAAAAATTATTTGGTCAAGAAATGGGACAAGGTTATCCAAAAGAAAGAGCCCAAATCATGGCTAAAAACAGAAATATTCTTAATGACGTGAAAAAAATTACACACAATGATATGATGTCTATTCTTAAAGAAATTGATCAAGATTTCTTAAAACAAACAATTAGCGGTGAAAGATTCCAAGAATACTTCTTTGCAAACTGTAAGTGTGAAGAAATGGCAGCTTACTTAAAAGGTGTATTAAACGCTTAATATAATTAAAGACCATAAAAAAAAGACCATAAAAAAAGTCTATGAAGGCCATAGCTCTATAAGCAAAAGCATTTTAAATGTTGTTTGTTTATAGAGCTATTTTTGTGCGGTAAATTGTAAATTTTGGTGTAGAAGTAGAGTAAAGAAAGAAATTGAATAAAAGTAAAAAGTAGACAAAATAAATAATATTTGCTATACTACGACTTGTATATGGAAAAAAATGTATATTAGTAATCTTAAGGTATCGAGTTGAATACACTTAAAAAATGAACAAGGTTAAAAAGAAAAAGGGGATTTATATGGCAAAGATATGGTATGAGGGGAATTTAAATATTGAAGGCAATAGGCGCGAGGAAGAAGGCTGTACTTATTATGTACGAGGATTAGCTACAGTCAATCAAGTACGTTATGAACGCTATGCTGTTCAAACACACTTCGTAGAAGAAGGCGAAGATTATCTGGAGCTTATAGAAAAATACATCCAGCCGCTTTATCGAGAGGGTGATATCTTATCTATTAGCGAAAAGATTATAGGTATGTGTCAAAAGCAAACCGTACATAAAGAAAATATAAAATTAGGTTTTTGGGCAAAGTTTTTATCTAAATTTGCAACAAAAACAAAAAGTGGTATTGGAATGGATGAACCCTACAAATTACAACTTGTCATTAATATGAAAGGAATCTGGCGCGTATTATGGGCGAGTATAGTGGGCGCATTAGGTAAGTGCATTGGAAAAAGGGGATTATTTTATAAAATATTAGGTAAAGATGTAGCAGGAATAGATGGTTTATATGCACATTCAGCTTTTGATACCTATCATCAATTAGCGGTATTATCACCAAAGAACCCTAATAGGGTTTGTCAAAATATTCAGCTTAAGTTTGGTATACCTGCAATGATTGTAGACGCCAATGATATTGATGTAGATATATTAGGATGTAGTGATTATTTGCAGGGGAGAGAAGAAGAATTGAAGGCTATGATTCAAGATAATCCAGCAGGACAAGATGATGAATGTACACCATTTATACTGATTCGTAATATTTATAATGAACCTGCACAGGATTATATTCCAATTGAAAGTCTTGTACAAGCTTAGAATAATCATAAAGAAAGAACAAACGAAATAAACTAAAAAAGTGCTTCTGTGTAAGCTGAATGAAAAACAACATTCAAGACTTATGGGAAGCACTTTTTATATGAAAAGTGTTATGAATTATTCAACTGTTTTAACGTGTGTATCACGGAAAATAACATCTGGGTTACGTTCTTGGATTTGGCGGATAGACCATTCAAATTCACAAAGCATAACTGGTTCGCCTTCTGGTGTCTCTACTAATGTGGAGTCCATAGAACCTTTGAATTTATCAAAACTAAATTCTTCAGCTTCAATCCAACGGATAAAGCGGTATGGTAAACGTTGCATTTTGATTTCTACACCATATTCATTTTTAAGACGATATTCTAAAACTTCAAATTGAAGAACCCCAACTACCCCAACGATAACTTCTTCAGTACCTGTAAGGTGTGGTTTGAAGACTTGGATTGAACCTTCTTCGGCAAGTTGAAGAATACCTTTCATAAATTGTTTACGTTTTAAAGCATTTAATGTAGACACACGCATAAAGTGTTCTGGAGCAAATTGTGGAATCCCTTCATAGAATAATTTTTTATTATCACTACAAAGTGTATCACCGATATTAAAGATACCAGGATCGTGAATACCAATGATGTCACCAGGGTATGCTTTATCTACGGTTGCTCTATCTTGTGCTAAGAATTGTTGTGGTTGAGCAAGTTTGACTTTTTTGCCTTTTTGAACAAGATTAACCATCATACCTTTATCAAAGACACCAGAACAAATACGAAGGAAAGCAATACGGTCTCTATGAGCTGGATTCATATTGGCTTGGATTTTGAAAATGAATCCTGAGAAGTAATCTTCTGTAGGTTCAATTGGACCAAGGTTACTTTTACGTGGTTGTGGTGGGTTTGTAATATCAAGGAAGGCTTCAAGGAAAGGCTCAACCCCAAAGTTTGTTAAGGCACTACCGAAGAATACAGGTGTTAAATCACCATTTAAGATACGTTCTTCTTCGTAAGCATCACCAGCAACATCTAAAAGCTCAAGATCTTCTGTTAATTTTTCATGTAAGTAATCACCAAGAAGCTCTTTGATTTGTGGGTCATCTACTTCACCTTTTACAGCACCTACAATAGATTCACCATGGTTTCCTTCATCGAATAACTCGATTTGTTTTTTACGACGGTTGTAAACCCCTTTAAATTCTTTCCCACTACCAATTGGCCAGTCCATAGGATAAGAACGAATGCCTAATACATTTTCAAGCTCTTCTAAAAGTTCAAAAGGATCTTTACCATGTGCATCCATTTTGTTAATGAAAGTAAAGATAGGAATCCCGCGCATTTTACAAACTTTGAAAAGTTTTTTAGTTTGTTCCTCAACCCCTTTAGCAGCATCTATAACCATGACAGCACTATCTGCAGCAACAAGTGTACGATAAGTATCTTCACTAAAGTCTTGATGCCCAGGTGTATCTAGGATATTGATACAGAAGTCGTTGTAGTTAAATTGAAGGACACTGGAAGTAACAGAAATCCCTCTTTGTTTTTCAATTTCCATCCAGTCAGATACTGCATGTTTTTGTGAACGTCTAGATTTAACAGAACCTGCCTCACGAATAGCGCCCCCGTAAAGAAGGAATTTCTCAGTTAATGTTGTTTTACCAGCATCAGGGTGAGAAATAATAGCAAAGGTTCTACGTCTTTGAATTTCATTCATTGTGTTTGACATATTAACCATCCTTATATTTTCATTGCATTTATAACTATATCATTATCATGCTAAGCCTAAAAAATGTCAAGTTCGTAAGGAATTTGACAAACTTTGTATTCTATCATAAGACTTCAGTATATTTTAACAAGAAGAGGAAAATAATAGGGTACATATAAGCTAATAATAGAAAATGAGGGATGTCTATGAGATTAATAAAAAATGGAAAAATCCTCACCATGGCAGGGAAGAGTTATGAAAAGGGATGCGTTTTGATTGAAGGCAGTAAGATTAAGCAAGTCGCAGAACATATAGAAGAAACACCGGATATGGAAGTGATTGATGTAAAAGGTGGATGGGTCATGCCTGGTATTATAGAAGCGCATTGTCATGTGGGAATCACAGAAGAAAAAAAAGGGATAGAGGGGGATGACTGTAATGAAATGACCAATCCGGTTACTCCTTTTGTACGTGCTATTGATGGTATTAATACATTAGATGTAGCTTTTGATGATGCAGTACGTGCAGGTATTACCTCTATTATGGTAGGACCAGGCAGTGCTAATGTTGTTGGTGGTCAATTTGTCTTTATGAAAACCAAAGGTAGGGTGATTGATGAACTTGTAGTTAAACATCCTGCTGCTATGAAAGTGGCTTTTGGTGAAAATCCAAAACGTGAATATGGTGGGCAACAAAAAATGCCTTGTACTCGTATGGCGATAGCTGCTTTATTACGCGAGGAAATTTTTAAGGCAAAACAGTATTTAAAAAAGAAAGAAGCGGGAAATGAAGATTTTGAAACTGATTTTAGATTGGAGCCATGGATTCCTGTTTTAAAAAGAGAAATACCGCTTAAAGCACATGTGCATCGTGCAGATGATATACTAACAGCTATCCGAATTGCCAAAGAATTTAACTTGCTTATGACATTAGACCATTGTAGTGAAGGGTATTTAATTCCTGAAGAGGTGGCGCGTTCTGGTTATCCAGCTATCGTAGGCCCAGCCTTAACCACGCGCAATAAAATAGAAGTTCAAAATGTTAGTTTCAAAACACCAGGTATATTAGCAAAAGAAGGAACTAAAATTGCTATTACGACCGATCATCCTGTGACACCCGTACAGTATTTGCCAAAATGCGCAGGCTTTGCTGTCAGAGATGGTCTTAGTTTAGAGGATGGACTTAAAGCTATTACGATTAATGCAGCAGAAATTTGTGGAGTGTCAGATCGTGTAGGGAGCTTAGAAGTTGGTAAAGATGCAGATATTGCTGTATTTGATGATAATCCAATGCAAACTTTAACCCATACGCTCTATACCTTTATTAATGGTGAAGTGGCCTATAGTCATGAACATGTGCATACTCCTAAAGAAACTTGTTAGGGCATCAACTGATAGATTAGTATATTTCTATTAAAAGTATAATCAATAGATACTATAGAATAAGTTCTCAAAGAATGATATCTATGAAATAGGAAAATAGTAAAGATAGTAGTCTTATAAAAAGGCTCAATATACAAAACGAAAGAAGAGATGAATAGATGAATCCTTTTGAAGAAAAAGCAGTACCTTTAGAGAAAACAATAGAGAATTGGAATCAAATTTATCCAAAACCTTATAATAAAAATACAGTAGATCCTTATACAAGGTTACGTGTCATTTTAATGAATGGTACAGAGTTTGAAGCAAACTGGTTTTCACATCAATTGTATCGTCACTGCAATAACAATGATTTAAGACGAGAAATTGCACTTTCAAGACGTATTGAAAAACAACAACAAATGAAGATTGCCAATCTAAAGCCTACAGATGAAACAGTCTTGGAGCACACTATTGGTTATGAACAATTAGCGGTTGATTTAACTTGTGAACTAGCTAAAAAAGAAAAAAATGAAACGGTAAAAAAGGCTTTAAATTTTGCTTTACTAGAAGACTTCGATCACCTTTACCGTTATTCGGATTTATTAGAGTTTGAAACCAATACCCATGCAGAGAAATTAGTAGGGTGTTATACAGAAATTATGCCAGCTAGACCAACTATTACCCATCACAGACATCCATATGATACTGTAAAACCATTTGTAGACTATAAAACAGCCGATTTGTTAACCAAATTACAAATTGGAATCATTACAGCAGCTGAGCAACAAACTATGAATTACTATATGAATGTAAGCCCAGTTTATTTGACAGATTTGGGACGTAAACTTTATCAAGAAATTGGATTAGTAGAGGAGCAACATGTTTCAGCATATGGCTCCTTAAAAGACCCAAATTGCACATGGCTTGAAGAACTTTTGATGCACGAGTATACAGAATGTTATTTATACTATTCTTGTTATCAAGAAGAAGTAGACCCAGATATCAAGAAGCTTTGGGAATGTCATTTCCATCAAGAAGTGGCACAACTTCATAAAGCAGCAGAGCTTTTAAAACAATATGAAGGCAAAGAGTGGCAACAAGTAATTCCGGATGCTACATTCCCAGAATTATTACGTCTTGGACCAAATAAAGAATATATAAGAGATGTCCTAGCAAGAACGGTACGATTAACAGAAGATAGAGAAGGTTATGTAGAAGTAGATCGCTTACCAGATGATGCAAATTTCTTTAAATATCAGTCTATAGTCAATGACCCAGTCAGTGATGTCACAAGTCATGTTGTTATTGAACAAGAAATTAGTAAACGTGGAGAGGACTATCGTTTTGAAGAGAAACCAAATCCAATTGAAGTTCTACAAGACCGTAAGCGTGATGAAATAGAATTAGGAAGGGTAAAAGGTAGATAACTTTATAAAATCTATAGGTATATAAAGATTCATCAAAATAGAAGTTGTTAGAATGACAACTTCTATTTTTAATGAATCTATTAGCTAATATGTTATTTTAAGAGCGCCCATGAAAAATATTTTTACATTTAGGGCATGTAATGGAGATGTTACCCTTTCCTTTTGGAACACGTAAAGTTTGTTTACAACTTGGACATTTGAAATAACGATGTGTTTTACGTTCTTTAAAACGTTTTATAAGAAGTTGTTGTTTCTTTAAAATAGGTGTGTAAAATCGAATGAATTTAAAATTCTCTTGTTGGCGTTTATAAATATTTTTACTAAATATACGAAAATAGCAAAGGACAATAGGAACAAGGCAAATGAGTCTAATAATAAAGTGATTAAAAGGTAAAGTGATTAACCACATAAACAGTCCAAGACCGAGTAGTGAAAGAGAAAGTTGGTCTGCGCCATATCGACCTTGCATAAATTTTCGAAACCACTGTTTGAATTGATTCATAGTAAAACTCCTTCCGTCATGCGATTAATGTCATTATATAGAAAGCACATTAAGAAATTATATAGATGTTTGGACTTAACGTAAAATAGGTTTATAATGAGGAGGATTATACTACTTTTAGGAAAGGAAGAAAACATGAAAATTAATACAGTACATTTAGCACAAGATTGGATTAGACGCTTTGTAAAAGAGGGCGATTTATGTATAGATGCAACAGCAGGGAGAGGAAATGATACTGCTTTTTTATGTGAGGTAGTAGGTGAGCAAGGGAAAGTCATTGCCTTCGATATTCAAGAAGATGCAGTAAATAGTACAAAAGCATTACTAGAGGAAAAAGGTTATCAGGCGGAGGTTCATTTAGCGAGTCATACAGAGATGGAAAATTATGCTGCTGTAGAAAGTGTGGCAGGTATTATGTTCAACTTTGGTTATTTACCAGGTGGAGATCATAGTATTTGTACCCGTAAAGAAGGGAGTATCAAAGCTATAGAAAGTGGATTAAAATTACTTAAGCTCAAAGGTGTTATGGCACTTTGCATTTATCATGGTGGAGATACAGGATTTGAAGAAAAAGATGCGATTATGGAGTATTTAAAAACAATTGATTCTAAGAAGTACACAGTTATAGTAAGTGACTTCTATAATAGACCAAACTGTCCACCACTCTTTGTAGGGATTATGAGAGATAAGCTGTAATTTAGATTGATACATTCTCAATTCTTCAATGGTAGGAAGAAGATGGTATGAATAAAGAGAAATTTAAATTTATTCTACTATATAGAATTTAATTAAAATTAATATTTTCAAAAAGAGATGGTTTTGTTAAAATAACCACATTAAGTTTAGTTAATGAAGTCTGTTAAAAACGTAATAATAGATAAAGCATTTTATAGATGCATATCTAAAATATTGGATGGACAGAATCTAAAACTAGGAAAAGAGAAGGGGAGATTAACATGAAATTATTGACTTATATAGAGGCTGGAGTTGAAAAGGTAGGGGTACTGAGCCAAGATGAAAGTTGTGTTTTTTCAATAGAAGAGATTGGTTTAAAGTACCAGGATATGAATGAACTGATTGAAAAGATGACCCCAGAGGAAAAGCAGGATTTAGAAAGTTATGCTATGAAAAATCAAGGGGTGCCTAGAGAAAAGATTCAATTGGAGGCACCTATACCAAATCCAAAACAAGATATTATCTGTCTAGGGATTAATTACATGGCACATGCTATAGAATCCGCCAAATATAAGAAAGAAGCCTTTGGTGGTGAGAGACCTTATGCGGTTTATTTTTCCAAACGTGTCAATAGATCAGTTGCTGATAATGGTATTATTCCGCGATATGAAGCATTAGTGGATAGTTTAGATTATGAGGTTGAGCTTGCTGTTGTCATAGGAAAAGATGCAAAAAATGTAACGGAAGCAGAAGCTTTTGATTATGTATTTGGTTATACAATGATTAATGATGTAAGTGCACGTAATGTACAGACACGTCATAAACAATGGTATTTTGGGAAAAGCTTAGATGGTTTCTTACCAATGGGACCATACCTTGTAACAGAAGACGAATTTAATAGACCACCTGTGCTACATATTTCATCTAAAGTAAATGGTGAACTGAGACAGAATGCATCAACAGATTTGTTGATATTTGGAATTAGTCATGTAATAGCAGAACTTTCTCAAGGAATGACCTTAAAAGCTGGTACGATTATTGCAATGGGAACACCAGCAGGTGTAGGCATGGGGATGGATCCACCACGATTTTTACAGTCAGGTGATGAGGTCATATGTAATATTGAGAATATTGGGACATTAACAAATTACGTGAGGTAGAAGATGAGAGACATTACAATGAAAAAAGGAAAGATTTTTAGACACTTCAAAGGCGACCATTATCTTGTTGTAGATTTTGTAACGCATTCAGAAACACAAGAAAAAATGGTATTGTATCGCGCCCTTTATGGTGAGTGTGGTTTATTTGTAAGACCTTATGACATGTTTGTAGAAGAAGTGCCAAAAGGAAAAGTAAATCCAACAGGGCAAAAATATCGCTTTGAATGTATACAAATTGAAAGTGTAAAATATATAAAAAGTCATTAATATAGATATGTGTGCGAATAAAAGTGAGCATATATTGATTTTTACGTCAAGCATTAGAGGCAAAAGGATTTAAAGTGACATTTGATAATGCAACTAAAACAATCGTAGTAACTGATGCAAAAGAGGAACACTTACATTTGGTGTGAATCGTTGTAGCATGTACGACAAGTACAGGAGCAGAAATCGCTTTGGCATCTGCTGTAGAACTTAAAGAAAATACATCATATATTATGAGCCAAGATTTAGAGCGCGTGTTAGCAAACTACACAGCTTAATAAAAGAATATTAAAGAATAAGAACGTGTATTTAAAATTAAGGTGAATGCACGTTTTTATTCTTTATGTATGCATATTTAATACTTTTAATGAATTAAAACACTAAATAGAAATGATAAAAATAAAACAAAGTGATAGGATAGCAACTTAAAAAAGAAAATTTTTTTGAGTTAAATTATGCCATGAGTAAAAATGAAAGGTCTTGTAAAAATAAAGGCTAATCTTGTCAAGTTAAAAATTAAATTGCAAATTTTATATCTTATCCTCAATGGACAACAAAAAGAAAAAATGATATATTTTCTTAGCAGATAAAATGAAATATACTGGAATATAAATTATAGATGGGATGGATAATATGCAAGTAATAAAAAGAGATGGCAACATGGTTTCGTTTGATGAAACAAAGATTTATGAAGCTATTCTAAAAGCAATGAGATATGGAAGTGGGATTATCGATGAACACGTTGCAAAGAAAATAGCCGAAGAAATTCGTGTGATTGTATCGAAGTTTCCTACAAGTCCTACTATCTTTCAAATTGAGACTTATGTTTATTTAAAACTTATTGAAAATGGTCATGAGCATACAGCAAGAGCTTATGAAGGCTATCGTGCCATTCAGGCATTTAAACGAGAAACCAATACAACAGACCATAGTATATTAGGACTCATTGAATTAACTAACGAAGAAGTTATGAATGAAAACTCTAACAAAAATGCAATGATGGCTTCTACGCAAAGAGACCTAATTGCAGGAGAGGTTTCAAAAGATATTTCTAGAAGAAAGAAATTACCAACACGTATTGTACAAGCTCATGATGAAGGGGTACTACACTTCCATGACATGGACTACTTTATGCAATCTATTTTTAACTGCTGCTTAATTAATATCAAAGATATGCTAGATAATGGAACCGTAATCAATGGAAGAATGATTGAATCACCAAAGAGTTTCCAAGTAGCATGTACAGTTATGACACAAATTATTGCACAAGTGGCAAGTAGTCAATATGGTGGGCAGTCAGTTGATATCAGGCATTTAGGTAAGTACCTTAGAAGAAGTCGTGAAAAATATAAGAAATTGCTTCAAGACACAATTGTAGACGAAGTGCAACGTGAACAAGCGATAGAGGTATTATTAAAGAAAGAACTTCAATCAGGGGTTCAAACAATCCAATATCAAATTAATACGTTAATGACAACGAATGGCCAGAGCCCCTTCGTTACATTATTTTTAAATATTGAAGAAGATGATGAATATGTAGATGAAGTTGTTCTAATCGTTAAGGAAATTCTTGCTCAACGTTTAGAGGGAATTAAAAATGAAAAAGGTATTTATACAACACCTACATTCCCTAAACTCATTTATGTTTTACATGAACACAATGCACTTGAAGGTGGAAAATATGATGAAGTAACAGAACTTGCAGCAGCATGTAGTGCTAAACGTTTGTATCCAGATTATATTTCAGCTAAAGAGATGCGTAAAATTTATGAAGGTAATGTTTTCTCTTGTATGGGGTGTAGAAGTTTCTTATCACCATGGAAAGATGAAAATGGAGAATATAAATTTGAAGGTAGATTCAATCAGGGTGAACAATTGCGCCCCCTTGCTTCGTAAGGAAGTGATGGAAAATCCCTTAAATTGCTGGAAAGTCCTAAAGGTTACTTAGCCAAAGCAGAGCTAGAAATGGCAAATGATATGGAGCGAGAGCAGAAAAAATAAGTAATATTTATAAAAAGTTGTAAAACAGTTTATATATACAATGGATAATCAGCAGCCAAACCCCTAAGTCTTTAGATAAGGGGGAGGTTCAACGAGTATAATAGGGAACGACTTATCAAATTAAAGCTTCCATGTATAATGTTTAATCTTCCAAGAAACGATATGATGAGGGAGTGATATACATGAGAAAAGGAAGCATTTATAAGATTTATTGTTTATGTACTGATAAAGTATATATAGGACAAACAGTTCAACATCCACCAATCAAAAGATGAATTGATTGAAAAAGATGTAAAAGTTATTATTAATGCAATTAGAACACAAACAGAAAAAACATTTGTTGAGATAGCAGAAATATATGGTGTATCACGTGAGATGATTAGTGATATAAATTGTGGTGAAACATGGTATTTTAATGAGGTAGATTACCCTATCCGAGATAACTCTCATTGGAAAAATGTATTAAATGAAAATGATGTATACGATATTTATGAATTATTAAGAAATAAAGTATCACTTACTGATATAGCTAAGAAATATGGTGTAAGTGTGACAAATATAAGTAATCTTAATCAAGGTCGTATATATCCATTACTTGATAAGTCACAATATCCGTTATATTTACCTACCAATTCAAACCACAGACTACATTTATAATAAAATAGCAGATATGGTAGGTGTAGGGCGAAAGACAGTAAGTGGCATTAATAATGGAATCTTATATAAAGATCTTTAGTGGAGTTAGGCATAAATAAATATCCTATAAGATAAGGCGTGTGGTGTACTCTATTCCGGTCAAAAAAGACAAGAAATATTCCGAAAGGAACGGTATATAAAGGTCGTAAGTTTGAATTTACCACAGATTGGAATTGTTGCTAATGGTGACGAAGAAGTATTCTGGAAGTTATTAGATAACCGATTAGAATTATGTTATGAAGCATTGATGTGTCGTCATAAGGCGTTATTAGGCACAATTTCAGATGAATCACCAATTCACTGGCAACATGGTGCAATTGCAAGATTAGAAAAGGGAGAAAAAATTGATAAACTACTGATGGATGGTTATTCAACAATCTCTCTAGGTTATATTGGGCTTTATGAAGTGACTAAAGTTATGACAGGAGTTTCTCATACAGATCCAAAAGGTGAAGCATTTGCACTTAAAGTGATGAAACATATGTTTGAAGCAACTAAGAAATGGAAAGCGGAAACAGGTCTTGGTTTCGGATTATATGGTAGTCCAGCAGAATCATTATGCTATCGTTTTGCTAAGATTGATCGTATGAAATATGGTGAAATTAAAGACATTACAGATAAAGGATACTATACAAACAGTTATCATGTAGATGTTAGAGAAGAGATTGATGCTTTCTCTAAACTCGTTTTTGAAAGTCAATTCCAACCTATTTCAACAGGAGGATGTATTTCTTATATTGAAATTCCGCCTGTACAACACAATTTAGATGCGTTAAAACAACTCATTAATTTTATCTATCATAATATCCAATATGCAGAGTTCAATACCAAATCGGATTGTTGTCATATCTGCCATTATGAAGGTGAAATGATTGTTAATGATGATTTAGAGTGGGAATGTCCAAATTGTCATAATAAAGACCAAAGTCAGATGAATGTTATTCGTCGTACATGTGGTTACTTAGGCGGGAACTATTGGAACAAAGGAAAAACACAAGAAATTATAAATCGTGTTTTACACTTATAAAATTTCTACTTATAAAAAAGAGGTTAAGCTATGTACTACGCGCAAATGAGAAAATATGATATTGCAAATGGAACAGGCATTCGTGCAACATTATTTGTATCTGGATGTACTCATCAATGTCCAGGTTGCTTTAATCAAGCTTATAGAGACTTCGAGTATGGAACCTTATGGGATGAAGTTGCAGAAGAGACCTTTATGAGCTATGTAAAAGATCCAAATGTTCATGGTGTATCCATTTTAGGTGGAGAGCCTATGCAGCAAGATTTTCATTTAAGAGATTTACTAAAACGTATTAAAGAAGAAACAGGCAAGCATATCTGGCTTTATACAGGAGATGTTTTTGAGAATCTTATTCAAAATCCCTCACAAAGAGAAGTACTACAATACTGTGATGTGATTGTAGATGGGCCATTTATTGAACGTCTAAAAGACTTAAATTTACGTTTTAGAGGAAGTAGTAATCAGCGTATACTAGATGTACAACAATCATTAACAGAAAATAAAGCCGTATTACTCAATTTAACTTAAAGGAGTTCGTAAATGAATGATCAAAAAATTTATTTTGCAAAAATACGAGAGGGAGCAGTTATTCCTTCAAAAAGAGTAGAAGATGGCGCATTTGACATCTATGCTTGTTTTGATGAAGAGTATATTGAAATTGCTCCACATGAAACAAAAATGATTTCAACAGGTTTAGCATCAGCATTCTCATCAAAATATGTGGCGATTTTAAAAGAGCGTGGTTCAACAGGAACAAAGGGTATGGGCCAAAGAGCTGGTGTGGTAGACTCAGGATACCGTGGAGAATGGTTTGTACCTGTTACAAATCACAATAATAAAACATTAGTGATTGCAAAAGCAGATTGTAAAGCTTTTGAAGGCAGAGAAGATGTCATCATTTATCCTTATGAAAAAGGAATTAGCCAATGTATTATGGTAGAAGTACCAGAATTAGCTACACAAGAGCTAAGCTATGATGAATTACTTAAATTTGAGTCTGAAAGAGGAACAGGCAGTTTAGGTTCTTCAGGAAAATAAAGAGGAATATGCAGTGTATCCGATTAAAGATATAAAGTAAAAAAGCGTTAGGGAAGTTAAAGTACCTAACGCTTTTTTTATAAAAATCGCATGATTATTATTTATGGATGGTTAATGGTTTAAAAACAAAGATTCATATAAGGTTAAAAAGAGTACTTATTAATGTGTAAGTTGGTTTAAAAACTGAGGTTTAAACTTGGAGTACATCATTTTTTGTTTCGTATAGAGTCCGCTATACCCAGACAACATATAACTAATGGCTATAATGAGCATAAAGTAAATACTGCCATGATTTCCAAACATCTCTGTGCTTAAGACAAAGGCAGTCATAGGGCAATTTGTTACACCACAAAAAAGTGCAATTAAGCCAAGGCTAGCTGAAAAGGTACTAGAAAGGCCTAGGAGTGGACCTACAACAGCACCGAATGTTGCACCTACAAAGAAAGAAGGAACAATTTCACCACCCTTAAATCCAGCACCTAGTGTAATGGCAGTAAAAAGAATTTTTAAGGCAAAAGCTTCGGGTTTAGCATGACCTAAGAGAGCTTTTTCGATAATAGGCATACCGGCACCTAAGTAATCTCTAGAATTTATGAATAATGTAAGCATTATAATGAAGAAACTCCCAACAATAATGCGTATATAGAGATTTTTGAAACACTGTGTATAGAGTTTATGTACAATGTGTAACATTTTGCAAAAGCCGATACTTAAGATGGCACATAAAATACCTAGACCAATTACTTTAAATAGTATGATTAATTCAAAAGAAGATAATAAGTTTAGTTCATAATAAGTAGAATGTACACCAAAGTAACCAGAAATCGCATAACCTAATAAAGAGGCTATGATACAAGGAACAAGGGCCACATAATACATAATGCCCACACTTACCACCTCCATAGAAAAAATAGTGGCAGCAATAGGGGTTCTAAATAAGGCAGAAAAAGCTGCACTCATACCACACATGGTTAAAATGCGTAAATCATTATCATCTAAATGAAAGCATTTACCAATAAATGCAGAGAGACTCCCACCTAACTGTAGAGCAGCACCTTCACGGCCAGCTGATCCACCAACTAAGTGTGTTAGAGTAGTAGCTACGAATATAAGAGGTGCCATTACAAGAGGTAAATGCTTTGAAGAACGAATGGATTCTAAGACTAAATTGGTATTAATCTCTTCAGAGGATGGTGCAAAATGATATAAAAATACAATAATTATACCTGCAAGAGGCAATAAAAAAATAATCCAAGTATGATGCTCACGTAGTAGGGTAGCCGTTTCGATACTATAGTGAAATAGTGTACCAATACAACCAACGACACTACCTACAATTAATGAAAGCAGTAGCCATTTGAAAAAAATAAGATAACGTCGTACAGTTTTTTTTATATGTTCCAATGATAGATTCATATGAGCCTCCTAAAATGTCTAATAAGTTCTAATATATAATAACTAAAAATTGAAAAATAAACAATATTAAAACTTTATAGAGATAAATAACTAGATTAAAGAATATCTTTAAGGGGACAAGCATATTCTATATATGAAAAGAAATATTATAAAAGAGCTAGAACATATGTTCGATTTGTGTTATACTCTTTTTAGCGAAAAAAGAGAGTAACGGAAATTAGAGGAGGAATAAAGATGAAAAAGGGAGAAACAATTTGTTATTACAGACCAAGAGGTGGTGGGAAAAACATTTATATTACAATGCTTTATCAAAATGATAAACTAAGAGGAAGTATTATACAAAATTCTACACCTCAGAAAGTAGCCACAACAAAATCAAACTAGAGGTGAAACAAGTGGATTTATGTGTTTATACAATAGGCTATGCACATCATACACAAGAAAGTTTTTTGCAGTTATTAAAAAAATATGATATTCAATGTGTCATCGATGTGAGAACCATGGCTTACTCAAAATTTCATCCTCAATTTAATAAGGAGCCATTAAAGTATTTTTTAAATGCTCATGGTATTTTATATAGGCAAATGAAAGAAGCCTTTGGGATTGTGAGGCCGGAAAGTACTTTGCTCAACAAAGAAGGCTATTTGGATTTTAAAAAGATTGCTTTGTTACCAGAATTTAAAGAAGGGATAGAGCAAATTTTGAGAGGGGTAAAAAAAGGCTATCGAATTGTTTTTATGTGTGCGGAAAAAGCACCTTGTGATTGTCATAGAAGTACATTAGTGGGACGAAATATGCAAGAAAGAGGATGTAAGGTATTGCATATCTTACATGATGGTAGTCTGGAAACACAAAGGGAATTAGAAGGAACACTATTAGAAATGTACTATCCTGAGAATAATCAGCTTGATTTTTTTGAGACAAGCCAAGTTATGAAAGTGGATAGAGCGTATGAGTTACAAAGTAATCATATTGTAGCAGTAAATGGAAAAAGAGTCTTAAAAGACAAATATAATGGACCAAAATAAAAATGAGCTTCCTGATTTAGGAGGCTCATTTTTGTTTTAACTTATTTGGAACAAGCTAAAGTAGCATTGTAATAGGGGATAAGTTTTTGATCTTGTTGAACAATATGTGTAAATGACCAAGCGGTCATATCATCTTTTAGTTTTTTTAGTTCGTCATAAGGATTAGCACAAAGTTTATCATAATCAATACGATTAATATAGGCAAGAAATTTTTGATGCTCTAATCTATGTTCATGAAGTTCAGGAAAATTAATTTCTTCCATAATTTTTTCTTCTTCATAAAAATGATACGTTACATAATCACGTAATTCATAAAGTAGATTAAATAAATCTTTATTTGTAACACCTGCGCATTGGATAAGTAAAAGTTGTTCAATGTGTCTACCTAGTTTAAAGAAGTGTTGGTGGTGTTCGTCAAGATGGGGTATATTAAGTTCTAATCTAGGATCCCAATCAAATTTAAAGTTTAACATAAAGTCCTCCATATGATGTTAATACATTATGTATATCGACTGTTTAATAGATTTATAAAATAGGTAAAATTATATTTAATAATTACAAACAATTGACAAAATTGAAATGATAAACTATAATCTTGATTAATGAAATTCATTATCAAAGAAAGAATTACAATATGATAATAGTCATAATGAAAATGAGGTTAAAGGGGGCCTTTAGATGTCGTTAATTATTGGTCAAGAGGGCAATATCTATCCAATCAAAAAGATTACAGGAAATGATGAAACAAAGAAGTTCTTAAGTTCATTAGGATTTGTTGTAGGTGAAGAAGTCACAATCATTTCTAAAAATGGTGAAAATATGATTGTAAATATTAAAGAGTCACGTGTGGCACTTGGTCAATCTCTGGCTAGTCGCATTATGGTATAAAGGAGGAAAAAAATGAGAACGCTTAAAGAAGTAAAGTGTGGTGAAAATGTACGTGTTACTAAAATAGAAGGTAATGGTGCAGTACGTAGAAGAATAATGGATATGGGAATCACAAAAGGCTGTGATATTTTTGTACGTAAAGTGGCACCTCTAGGTGATCCCATTCAAGTAACAGTTAGAAACTATGAGCTGTCTTTACGCAAGATGGATGCAGAGATGATTATTGTGGAATAATATAGGAAAGGGAGAGATGGGAATGTCTATTAAAATAGGTTTAGCAGGAAATCCTAATAGTGGTAAAACAACATTATTTAATGCATTAACGGGGGCATCACAATATGTTGGAAACTGGCCGGGAGTTACTGTAGAGAAGAAAGCAGGAAAGTACAAAAAGGATAAAGAGGTAGAAATTGTTGACTTACCAGGGGTCTACTCATTATCACCCTATACATTAGAAGAAGTTGTTACAAGACGTTTTATTTTAGAAGAACATCCAGATGCGATTATTAATATTGTAGATGCAACTAATATTGAAAGAAATTTATATTTATCAACACAAATTCTTGAATTAGGTGTACCGACAGTTATTGCGCTTAATATGATGGACCTTGTAAGAAAAAATAAAGATTACATTGACTGTAAGAAGTTATCGCAATTTTTAGGGTGTCCAGTTATAGAAATATCAGCTTTAAAAGAAGAAGGGATTACAGAAGTAACAAATAAAGCAATTGAAATGGCGAAACAGAAAAAAGCACAAGCATTTATGCTACCAATGATGGATGAGGTTAAAGATGCTGTGGCACAAATTGACTCTATAATTTCAAGTTCAGTTAAGGGTAATATGCCAAAACAATGGTTAGCAATCAAAGCTTTTGAAAGAGATGAAGAAGTTCTTAAAACACTTCAATTAAATGAGGACATAAAGAAAAGAATTGAAAATCATATCATTGCATCTGAAACAGCTTTAGATGATGATGCAGAAAGTATCATTACAGGTGAGCGTTATGTGTACATAGGAAATATTGTTTCAAAGGCAGTTAAAAAAGCTAAAAAAGGTCAAGATACAACATCAGATAGAATTGATAAGATTGTAACAAATCGTATATTAGCTCTTCCAATTTTTGCAGTTGTTATGTGGGCTGTATATTATATATCAGTAAGTTCATTAGGTACTATTATAACAGATTGGACAAATGATATTTTATTTGGGGAATTCATTCAAGGTAATGTTTCTGCGTTCATGGAAAATGCTAATGTTGCACCTTGGCTTACAGCATTGGTAGTAGATGGATTAATTGGTGGTGTAGGTGCAGTACTTGGTTTCGTACCACAAATCATGTTATTATTCTTATTATTAGCCATCTTAGAAGATTGTGGTTATATAGCACGTGTTGCCTTTATTATGGATCGTATTTTTAGAAGATTTGGTTTATCAGGAAAATCATTTATTCCGATGCTGATTGCATCAGGATGTGGTGTACCAGGGATTATGGCATCACGTACACTTGAAAATGATAAAGATCGCAAAATGACAATTATGCTTACTACATTTATTCCATGTGGTGCAAAACTTCCGATTATTGCACTATTTGCAGGGGCATTATTTGGAGGGGCTTCATGGGTGGCACCAACAGTTTATTTCTTAGGTATTGCAATGGTTATTATTTGTGGTATTATTTTAAAACATACATCTGCTTTTGAAGGGGAACCAGCGCCATTTGTTATGGAACTTCCAGCTTACCATATTCCTAGCCTTAAAGGTGTACTTATTCATATGTGGGACAGAGGAAAAGCTTTCATTATTAAAGCGGGTACAATTATTTTTGTGGCATGTGGTGTGATTTGGTTCTTACAATCATTTAACTGGTCATTAGAAATGGTAGATGCAGATGCAAGTATTTTAGCAAGTGTTGGAAATGTTGTTGCACCAATTTTTGCACCATTAGGATTTGGTGACTGGGGTGCTGCAGTAGCAACAATAACAGGTTTAATTGCAAAAGAAAATGTTGTAGCAACATATGGTGTCATCTATGGTATTGCAGATGCGACAGAAGAGTCAGAAGATTTGTTAGCAATGATTGCAGCAAACTTTACAGTTATTTCTGCATATTCATTTATGGCGTTTAATATGCTTTGTGCACCATGTTTTGCAGCAATTGGTGCAATCAGAAGAGAAATGGGATCAGCTAAATGGACATGGATTGCCATTGGGTTCCAAACATTAACTGCTTATTTAGTGGCACTTCTTATTAATAAAGTAGGTAGTGCAATATTCCTTGGTGGTAGTATAATAGAAGCAGTGATTGCTGTTGTTATCGTAGTAGCCATTATTGTAGCAACTTTAACAGTTGGAAAGTCAAAAAAACAAGTTTCTATTCAAACAAGAATAGAAGTTTAATTTAGAATGAGAAAGGGATGAACAAGATGTTAGCAACACTTATTATTGCAACAATTATATTTGGTTTAATGGCTCTTGTGATTTATTGTCAAATCAAAGCACATAAAAGTGGTAAATCAACTTGTAGCTGTGGTTGTTCTGGATGCAGTTCAGCAAAGAATTGCCATTCTAAATAAAGGTTATTAAAAGTAGCTCGGATGAAATAATCATGACTTTTGATAATTATTATAAATATAACTGTCATCTCTCATAAAATTTAATTTAAACAAAAAAGACACTTTTCAAGTGTCTTTTTTGTTTACCTAAAACATGTTTAAATTAAGATTTTTGTGAGTTATTATATGTAACACCATAGTCATACATGCTTTTAAGTAAAGGGAGCATCTCTAAACCGATTTCTGTAAGGGAATATTCTACCTTAGGAGGTACAACAGGATAAACAGTACGGGAGATGAGGCCATCTTCCTCTAAGCTTCTCAGTTGATTCGTAAGCATTTTCTGCGTAATATCAGGCAGTTTCTTTTTTAAATCGCTAAAGCGTAATGTTTGATCATTAATATACCATAAGATTAAAATTTTCCATTTACCTGAAATAAGTCTATGAACAGTAATCATAGGACAGTTTTGATATTGATCACAACTATTTTGCATATGACACTTAGAGTGCGGAGCTGTTAAAAATTGAGTTGACATGTTGTTAACCTCATACTTTCTTACAAGATATATAGTATCTTTTGGGGTACTATATATAAAAAAAGTGTCTACTTGTATAAATGACACCTATTTTATATGATATATAATATCAAATTCAGACATTACATACAATGTATTTTGTTTTTGGAGAAAAGTAAGTAAATAAAAAATACGGATATCTTTCTAGTAAGATATCCGTATCAATTTAAGAAGGAAGTGAATCCGCAAATTGTTTACCGAAATTTTTAGCGTCCATAAGTTGTGATTCACTTGGGTTAAATAGAACAGATAATGGTTCTACTGGCATTGGACATTTTAAAGATTTGAGACGATTAGCTATATTAGTTACACCCTCACCGCTCCATCCATATGAACCAAAGCAACCCACGTGAAGTCGTTTGTGAAGTACAGGATTAAGTGAAATGAGTACTTGCCAAACTGGTGGAAGAGCATCTGCTAAGATAGTTGGTGAACCAAGGATAAGCCCTTCTGAATCATTGATTTTTGTCATAGTTTCTTCAATTGAAGTTGTTTCGAGGTCAATGAGATCAACTATTCCTGAATATTCACTTGATTTAATGCCATCACAAATTGCTTCTGCTAGTTTCTTTGTATAGCCATAGGCTGATACATAGGCAATAACAATACGTTTTGTTGGTTGAACTGGTGTACTCCATGTACGATATAATTCGATATATTTAGAAAGATTACTTTGATCTAAAATCATACCATGTCCTGGACAAATATAACGAATGTTAAGGGGTTCAATCTTATCTAAAGCTTTAAGCACAAAAGGTTTAAAAGGTCCCATAATCATATCAAAATAATACTTGTAAGCAGAAATATAATCATCTTCTTTTGAGGCCTCTAATGCGCTTTTCATTACTCTTTCATCTGAGTAGTGGGCACCAAAAGAATCACAAGTAATAAGGATTTCATCTTCTTCAATATATGAATACATGGTATCTGGCCAGTGAAGCTGAGGAACACTGATAAAACGGATTGTTTTAGAACCAATTGTTAAAGTATTACCATCTTTAACAGCTAGGCTTTTAAAAGGATGATTAATAATTTCTTTTAAATATTTTAGAGCAATTGTACTAGCTACGACAGTAGCATCAGGAATATGTTGTAATAGTTTAGCCACTGATCCTGCATGATCTGGTTCGGTATGATCAACCACAATATATTTGATCGTTTCTAAAGGTGTTAATGCTTTGATTTTTTCTAGGTAATCATTAAAACATTTATCCTTAACTGTTTCAAATAGAATGCAACCGTCATTGGTTTTAAGTAAGTACGCATTATAAGTGGTTCCAAACTCTGTTGTCATTACAATATCGAATGTACGAAGTGTTGGGTCTAATGCACCAATCCAATGAAAATCAGATGTAATGTCTAAAATCTGAGTCATAATAAGTATCTCCTTAAAATAATTTTTAGTTTAAATCATTTTTCTCAAAATAAATTTAAGAAATTTAATTAAAGGATAATAATTATTATAAAATAAAGATGAATTATGTCAAGGTAGAGTAGTAACTATAAATGTATAAAAAAAAATACACTACATATGGAAAAATAATGGTATAATACATTTAAATATAATTAAATAATAATTATTATTAGTTATATAGATGCTAATTTAATTTGAGTTAATGATTGAATATAAGGTTATTTAAAAAAATAATTAGAAATCATTTATAAAGAAAGAAGGACAAATAATATGGCAAAACAATTAATTACTGTAGATGGAAATACAGCTGCTGCACACGTAGCCTATGCTTTTACAGATGTAGCTGCTATTTATCCTATTACACCATCATCAACAATGGCTGAAGTTGTTGACGATTGGTCAGCACAAAACAGAAAAAATATCTTTGGACAAACTGTTAAAGTAGTAGAAATGCAATCAGAAGCTGGTGCAGCTGGTGCATTCCACGGTTCACTTCAAGCAGGTGCTTTAACAACTACATTCACTGCATCACAAGGTTTACTTCTTATGATTCCTAATATGTATAAGGTAGCTGGTGAACTTTTACCTGGAGTATTCCATGTAAGTGCACGTGCGCTTGCAGCACAAGCATTATCAATCTTCGGTGACCACCAAGACGTTATGGCTGCTAGACAAACAGGATGCGTTATGCTTGCATCAGGTTCTGTACAAGAAGTAGCAGACCTTGCTCCAGTAGCACACCTTGCAGCAATCAAAGGAAGATTACCTTTCGTACACTTCTTCGATGGATTTAGAACATCTCACGAAATCCAAAAAGTTGAAGTATTAGATTACAGTGATTATGCATCACTTGTTGACCAAGAAGCATTAGCAGAATTTAGAGCAAGAGCACTTTCTCCAAATCGTCCTGTGACAAGAGGTACTGCTCAAAATGCGGATATCTACTTCCAAACAAGAGAAGCATCAAATAAATTCTATAACAATATTGTTCCAATTGTTGAAGAATATATGCAAAAAATGAATGAACTTACAGGTCGTCAATATGGTTTATTTAACTACTATGGTGCAGAAGATGCAGAGCATGTTATCGTTGCAATGGGTTCTGTAACAGAAACAATGGAAGAAGCAATTGATGCGTTAAATGCACAAGGTGAGAAATATGGTCTTGTAAAAGTTCATTTATTCCGTCCATTTGCAACAGAACGTTTCTTAGAAACACTTCCAAGAACAGTGAAAAAAGTATGTGTAATGGATAGAACAAAAGAGCCAGGTGCTTTAGGTGAGCCATTATACTTAGATGTTAAGAGTGCATTATACGGAAAAGAAAATGCGCCAATGATTATTGGTGGTCGTTATGGACTTGGTTCAAAAGACGTGACACCAACTCATATCAAAGCAATCTTCGATCACTTAAAATCAGAGGATGCAAAAGATCACTTTACAGTAGGTATTGAAGATGATGTAACATATACATCTATCGATGTAAAAGATACTTTAAAAGTTGTAGAGCCAGGAACAGTAAGATGCAAATTCTGGGGACTTGGATCAGATGGTACTGTAGGTGCCAACAAACAAGCAATCAAAATCATTGGTGAGCATACAAACAAATATGTACAAGCTTACTTTGCATATGATTCTAAAAAATCTGGTGGTATTACAATGTCTCACTTAAGATTCGGAGACCAACCAATCCGTAGTACTTACCTTATTGATGAAGCAGATTATATTGCATGTTCACAACAAGCTTATGTAAATGAATATGATTTACTTAAAGGCTTAAAGAAAGGTGGAGACTTCGTTCTTAACTGCTTATGGTCACCAGAAGAATTAGAAAGCAAACTACCAGCTAGCATGAAACGTTATATTGCTGAGCATAATATTAACTTCTATACAATTGATGCCGTAGGTATTGCAGCAGAAATTGGTTTAGGTAAACGTGTTAATATGATTATGCAAGCTGCATTCTTCAAACTTGCTAATATTATTGCGGAAGATGAAGCGGTTGCATATCTTAAAAAATCAATTGAAAAAGCTTATGGCAAAAAAGGTCAAGATGTTGTAGAGATGAACTACAAAGCAGTAGAAGCAGGTATGAAAGCACTTGTTAAAGTTGAAGTACCAGCGTCATGGGCTCATGCAGTAGATGAAAAAGTAGAAGATGAGTCTAAACCAGACTTCATTAAAAACATTGTAGAACCAATGAACCGCCAAGAAGGGGATAAGTTACCAGTAAGTGCGTTCAATGGCATCGAAGATGGTACATTCCCACCAGGTACAGCTGCATATGAAAAACGTGGAGTTGGTATTAGTGTACCAGAATGGAATGTTGATACATGTATCCAATGTAACCAATGTGCATTTGTATGTCCACATGCATGTATTCGTCCAGTATTAGTTTCTGAAGAAGAAATGCAACATGCACCAGAAGGATTCCAAGCTAAAAAAGCAATTGGTAAAGGCTTCGAAGGTTTAGTATTTAGAATGCAAGTAAGTACAATGGATTGTACAGGATGTGGTAACTGTGTGGATATCTGTCCAACAAAAGTAAAATCTCTTGAAATGAAACCACTTGCAACACAAGTAGAGAAAGAAATTCCAAATTGGGACTTTGCAGTATCAGAAAAAGTTTCATACAAAGGTGACCTTGTAGCAGGTAAAACAGTTAAAGATAGTCAATTTAAAACACCTCTTATGGAATTCTCAGGAGCATGTGCAGGTTGTGGTGAAACACCTTACATGAAACTCTTAACACAACTCTTTGGTGACCGTATGATGATTGCCAATGCAACAGGATGTTCATCAATTTGGGGTGGTTCAGCGCCTTCTACACCTTACACAACAAATCATGAAGGTAAAGGTCCAGCTTGGGCGAACTCATTATTCGAAGATAATGCTGAGTATGGTCTTGGTATGATGATTGCTGTAAACCAAATGAGAAATCGTATTGCTGAATGCTTAAGCGAAGTAGCAGCACTTCCAATTGATGAAACAAGTAAAACAAGTATCCAAAACTGGATTGAAAATAAAGAAAACGGTGAGCTTTCAAAAGTATATAGCAATGAAATCGAAGCGATCTTAGATAATGGTACAATTACATTACCAGAAGCTCAGGAAGCACTTAAACAAGTAGAAGAAAGAAGAGATTACCTTGTAAAACGTTCACAATGGATCATTGGTGGTGACGGATGGGCATATGACATCGGTTACGGTGGTTTAGATCACGTTCTTGCATCTGGTGAAAATGTAAATGTTCTTGTATTCGATACAGAGATTTATTCAAACACAGGTGGTCAAGCTTCTAAATCAACACCAATGGCTGCTATGGCGAAATTCGCTGCAGCTGGTAAACGTACACGTAAAAAAGATTTAGGTCGTATGATGATGTCTTATGGAAATGTATACGTTGCACAAGTTGCTATGGGTGCAGATAAAAACCAATTAGTTAAAGCAATGCTTGAAGCAGAAAACTATGATGGTCCATCTATCATCATTGCTTATGCAACATGTATTAGTCATGGTCTAAAATGTGGTATGGGTAAATCAATTGCAACAATGGGTGATGCAGTTAAAGCTGGTTACTGGCACTTATATCGCTTTAACCCACTTCTTGAAGAACAAGGTAAAAATCCATTTACTTTAGATTCAAAAGAACCTACAGAAAGCTTTAGAGACTTCATTATGGGTCAAGTACGTTATGCAGCAATTGCAAAACAATACCCAGAACAAGCAGAAGAAATGTTCCAAATGGCAGAAAAACAAGCTAAAGAAAGATATATGGCATACAAGCGTTTAGCACAAATGGAATACTAAAATAAAAAAAGTGGTTGAAAATTTGTTGTTTTCAACCACTTTTTTTGTATATTAAAGAAAAACTTTTTAAAATGTAGGAGTTTTGCTAGGAAGCCCCAAAAAAGTATGATATACTAATTATGGAAATAATAGAAATCATGTTTACTAGATTATGAATCATGGTAAACGGATTTAGAGGCTAATATTTTATTTTAAATTGGATAGACTATTGCAATGACACTGGAGGAATATCAGTGTCATTTTAATGTGGTCTAGCGTGAATTCTTTAAAGTAGAGGTAGTTATTATGACGGAAACAAATACAGAACAACTCAAAAAATTATTCCATCAAGATATGATTAGTTTATACAAACAAATCATAAAATCAGTTAAATATAAACCAACAAGATTAATGGATTATATCAATAAATACGGTGGATACGAGGCAGCAGTGAAGTACATTAGTACAGAAAGCAATGTACAAGATTTTGCGATATTATGGGAAAAAGAGCGTTTAGATTTATCTGTTGAGGCGCTAATGACTAAAGAGCAGTATCGTGGATTATTTAATGAAGATATTGTGAATTTTTGTGACCGTAAATTAAAAGAATATAGCTATGCGCCTAATAAGATAGAGGAAGAGGAAGAAGATACAGGGTACTATGTTGAAGAAGAAAAGATTGATCTTGCTGAACTTCTAAAACAAAAAGAACTGTACTTACCGAAGATGAAAGTGAAAGAATATCCAATCTATCAAAAAGGTGTAGGGATTTCAGTAGAAGATTGGAAACGTGTACTAACAAATAGTAAAGTTGTTACACCAAACAATTTAGATTTACTTCTTCGTATTTATGCTATTGGAGATGAGGTCGGACCAAAAGAGTTAAGTACTGAGGAAGGTTACTCTAGTACTTATCCATTCAAAGAGGTAATAACTGCTTTAGGTAAACGTATTAAGACAACATTAAAGGTAGATGTACCTAATGATGATGATGGGAAACCAATTTGGTGGCATCTATTATTTAATGGTGGACTCAAAGATAACTCTTCATTTGAATGGAGCTTAAAAAATGATTTAAGAAATGCGATAAAAGAGCTTATTGAATCGGGTACATTTGAGCAAGTAAGTGTTCAATCAGAAAAAAGTTTACAATCTGTAGAAGAAGAAGCAGTTGTTAAGAAAGAAAAAGTTGAGGAAAAAGTGACATCTACTCAAAAAGATGATGGCTTATCAGCTTTTGATCGTTTATTTGAAGCGATTATGGCACCAACACCAACTGCTAAAGAAGAAACCGTAACTGAGTCGAAACAAGAATCTGTGATAACTAAAAAAGAAGTAGAACCTATTGCTAAACCTAAACAAATGGATGAAGAAAAAATCATTCAGCCAAAAGTGGAGGCCAAACTAGAAGAAACACCACATATTGTAGAATCTCAAGTAGCTACTGAAACGGTTAGAGAAGATAAAGAAACAGAAATGGTAGAAACGGTTCAAACAGAGGCAAGCAATACAGATTATAAATCACGTATCAAGAAAGAATGCATCGAATATTATGGTGCCATTTGTGATATCTGTGGATTTGATTTTGGATATACTTATGGAGAAGCTTATGAAAGTTGTATTCAAGTACACCATGTAAATCACGTAGATGATGAAATTACAGAAGATACACATCCAACAAAAGATTTAATTCCTGTATGTTGCAATTGTCATCATGTGATGCATAGCCAAAATCCACCAATTTCAGTGGATCAAATGAGAAATATGGTAAAAGCGTAATCTAATAGAAGAATAGGACTGTATTAAATAAGTAACAATAAAAGAGTATATGTTTGATAAGCATATACTCTTTTTAAATGGTAACACTTATGGAGGTTCTATGAAAAAGATTTTAATATACATTATAATAGTAAGCTGTATGCTTTATATACCGCTTAGTGCAGCGCCTTTACCAGAATATAAAAACTATCAATATATTAAACCGAGTGAGATATTAGGTGAAGATGGGACACTTATACTTAGTAATTCACCAGAAACAGTAAAGGAAAAAGGCATTTTATATTGTGAGCAGCTTTTAGGTAAAGGAAGATTAGTGTTTCATCATGTTAATGCAACCCACGAAAATGATCAAAGGTTGTTAATTGTGGTCAAAAATCTTACAAAATCAGAGCAGCGATTTGAAGTGCATCAGGAAGGATATAGTATGCCCCATTATCACTACTTGGAAGCGGGTAATAGGTTGTTAAAGGATTACTATGGATGTATGACATCTAAAGTCTACTTTTTAAAGCCAGATGAGCAAATGGTATTATATGATTCTGCTCCATATGAGTGGAAACAACAAATGGTACTATCTGGTATGTTGGATGTTTATGCAACCAATCAAGTAGAGATTCTTTTTGCTGTAATTGGTAAAAACGATACACTAGATTGCTTGAGTGAGCTTAAAGCATTAGATATAGATTTGGCGCCAAGAGGGACTTTTACAAGTTTAACAAAGTACCAGTATATTATTTTGCCAAAAAAACAAAATGCTTATTTTTTAATTGAGGATGAAAAGACAGATTGGTTAAAAGGTGTAGACCGTCTGACAGGTAAGTGTGCTATTAATTATGGAAATTATGGTGTACTATATAAGGTGCAACTGATTGCACAGGAAGATACAACCGTTTTCGTTTGTCCGAGAGGTGGTATATTTCAAGGTATCATACGATGGGAAAATGGAGAGATGATTCAGGTGGCAAGAAAGCATTTCTTCAAGACAATTAAGGAACGTATCAATATTGGTGTAATCAAAAAAAATGAAGTAAGAACATTGGAATATATATTGCCTAATGGTTCAGCAGCACCTATTTTGCTAGGATTTGATATAAATGTGTAAAAGATAGAAGGGGTTTAGTATGCAGTTAAAAAAAGGTGAAAGTTATAAGGGCTTTCAATTAGTTGAAGAAAGAAGTATCAAAGAAATTGAGGGCGAGGGAAGATGGTTTCGTCATGAACAAAGTGGTATCCAAGTCTTGGCACTGCAAAATAAAGATCCACATAAAGTGTTTAGTGTGAATTTTATGACCTTACCAAAAGATAATACTGGGGCTGCCCATATTGTAGAGCATACAGTATGTTGTGCATCACAAAAATATCCTTTAAAAGAAACATTTGTAGCCCTGGGGCAAGGATCCATTTGTACAACGATGAATGCATGCACTTATCCGGATCGTACAATGTACTATGTGGCGAGTGCACATGAGAAAGATTTAATGGGGATAGCAACCGTTTTTTTAGACATGGTATTTCATCCAAAGATAGAAGAAAATAGTCAGTACTTTTTACAAGAAGGCTGGCATTATGTATATGATACAGAAGAAGATAGACTAGATGTATCAGGTGTGGTTTATCATGAAATGTTGGGTGAATATGGTGAAGCGGGAAGCTATTTGCAACGCTATGAGCAACAAACGCTTTTTCCAAATACGTGCTATCAGTATGATTCTGGTGGAATGCCAGAAGAAATTATTAAGCTAACAGAAGAGGCATTTTTAGCATTTTATCATACACACTATGTTGGTGAAAATGCGACCATTACTTTATATGGAGATTTTAATTTAGAAGAGGTTCTAGAACAATTAGATAAAGAGTGCTTAAAACAGGTGAAAAAGGGAGATAAAGTATTACCACCGTGTACTCAAGCTACTTTTGAAGAGACACATTATACAAAAGGGTATTATCCAACCGCTTTAAACAATGCACCAACTATAGCGAGTTTAGGATTTGTGGTAGGAGATAGTATCGACTGTGAAAAACGTCTGGCACTAGAATTATTGGAACAGATGCTATTACGAAGTACAGCATCTCCTTTATTAAGTGCTTTAGTGATGGAAAAACAATTAGGGATCAGTTTGAGTGATGGTGGATATGATAGTTGCCGCAAACAGCCTGTATTTTCTATTATCCTGAAAGGAATAGATGAAAAGCAGGTTGATGCTTTTAAGCAAGAAACATTTAAGGTGTTAGAGGAACTTGCAAATAAAGGGGTAGACTCTGCATTAATTGATGCTGCTATAGAAAGCTTAGAGTTTGAATTAAGAGAGACGGATGCCTCTTATGAACCGATTGGAATTGTTTATAGTGAAATGATGCTCAGTAGCTATTTATATGGTGGAAATCCATTTAATCATATTTGTTATCAGTCTTCATTAGAAAAGATTAAAAAAGAACGTCACAATGGCTACTTTGAAAAATTAATCAAAGCGTATTTTTTAGATAATACACATAGAAGTCTTACAGTCGTTGTGCCGAGTCAAACGATGCAAGAAGAAAAAGAGCAAATGCAGGCAAAAAAATTAGAAGAAATAAAACAGAAGCTTGGAAAAGAAGGGCTAGAACAAATTATCGATATGAATGATGCGCTAGAAGAAGAGCAGCTAAGAGAAAATGAGGAAGAACTGCTTAAGACACTGCCTCAACTTACATTAGAAGATATGCCTAGGGAGCTTATAACCTTTGATTTAAAAGAAATTAAAATAAAGGATATACCAGTACTTATTCATAAAGAGTCAACCAAAGATATTATTTATTTTAACTTCTTGTGGGATGTAAAAGGCATGAGTCAAATGATGTATCATGATATTGGGTTACTGGCACATGTATTTTCTTATATTGGTACAAAAAAGCACACTTATAGCGAGATTGAAAATAGAATTAATACATTAACAGGTGGATTCCATACAGCTGTACATACGTATACGGCTTATGAGGATCAAGAAATATTACCAACTTTTAAAGTAAGTTGTAAAGTCATTCAGGAGAATTTAGAGGCTTTTCTTGAGTTGATGATGGAGCTATTCACCCAAACACAGTTTGCTGAGAAAGAAAAGTTAAGAGAGTTAATTGGGCATATAGTATATGAGTCAGAAAGAAGTTTTACTGGGGCACCAGAGTATCGTGCTACGCAGCGTGTTTATACTTATTTATGTGAGCAAGCTGTGTACGAAGATCAAGTAGCAGGTATGGCATTTTATCACTATATCAAAGAGATTTATACTCATTTTGATATAATGTATGAAAGCTTACAAGCACGTTTAATGAAGGCCATGTACCTTGTATTTGATAAAGCTTATCTTAAAATGACAATTACGTTACCAGAGGGATTAGAAGAAACTGTTAAACAGAAGATGGCAGTATTTTTAAATAACTTACCAGATAGAGAAAAAAGAGTAGAACAAGAAGAGCACCTTGAGTGTTATCAAGCGAATGAAGGATTTTATAATGGGCAAGAAGGGCAAGCTATTGCACAAGGGATTAATTTTAAGCAGTATGGTTTAAGTTATAAAGGGCAATATGAAGTTGTAATCAATATCCTCGAAAACACTTATTTATGGGACCGTGTGCGATTACAGGGTGGCGCCTATGGGTGTGACATGGTTATAAGTAGAGAGGGTTATTTGGTGATTTGTTCTTATTGTGATCCGCATTTAGAGACGACCATTCATACTTATGGGAATATAGGAAATTATCTGGGTCAATTAGAATTAGAGCAAGAAACAATCGACCGAGCGATTGTAACGACTTTGGGAAGTATGCTTACACCTATGAGTATGGAGCAGAAGAGTGAAAGAGCTTGTACCTATTTTGTGACAGGAACCCCTCAGGAAGAAAGACAAAAAATTTATGATGAAATCAAGCAAACAACCCTTGCAGATTTTCGTGAAATGCGACAAATTTTTGAGCATCTGGCAAAAGAAGGGCCTATTTGTGTACTTGGAAACAAAAGTAAACTAGAGCAATCAAAATTACCATTTAAACTCATAGATTTAAAGATTTAAGGACATGATAATGCTGAGGAGGTTGCTGTACAAATGGTAAAAAAACTCAGCATAAAATGGTTGTTTGTTATAATGGGGATTCTGATTTATATCTTGCCTATCGAGAGTCAAGCTAAGGAAATATTTGAATCTATGCCCGTTGGCATAGCGAATCAGTCTACTTATGACTTCATCAATGGTGAAAAAAGTTATTCATTATATGAAGTAAGAGGCTATCAGTTTATTTCATTAGAAACACTACAAGCCATGCAATGGCATATAGAAAATAGAGAGGGAATGGTTCGAATCATGCCCTCAAATGGGACAGAATCAGCGAAGCAAACAGTGGTCAATATAGAACCAGGGGATGCTTATATGGCACCCAATCCTATCTATTGTGGCAATATTAGAAGCTATGGGCTTTTAGTCAATGACCACTATTTAATACCTATTGAAGTACTTAATGCAGTTGGACATTTAAAAAATCACGAAACAACGTATTGGATGGAACCCAATTTTCAAGATGAACTGAATTTATTGCAGATGAATGAAAAAGGTATTACGAATCTAGCTGACCACTTGATGCATGTTACTTGTATCCATCTTTACTGGAATGGAAAAGTCTATGAACAGACGAAGGAAGTATTTCTTTTAGAAATCCAGGAACATCAAGATTGGCATCTAGCACAAGATACAAAAAAACAATATATTACCACAGTCGTTGAGGAAATCAATGAGTGGCCAGTTTTAGAAGAAACCGATCAGTTTTATGGACAACAAAATGAAGTTATTTTCAAGCAGTATAGTGATGCAATTTATCTAAGACAATTGCAAAAGGTTTTTCCAAGATGTGTGATTAAAGCACAGATGATTTATGGTGTTGGTGACCTGATTCAAAAGCAAGAGGTGGAAGTTTGTAGAAGTGAGAAACACTACTATTATGTGGTAAAGGATGAAAAAGGCAATAAATATCAAGTACCATATAATAGTATACGTATTATAGGTGAGCAGAGTGGGGCGACAAGTTGGAAGGTCAGTGATGCCTCTATTGAAGATTTTGCTACATTAAATCATATAGAAAGCGCAACAGATTATTTGATTTGGGTGGATTTATGTAGACAAAAGATTTATGTTTTAAAAAAGAGTGAAGAGAAGTGGAAACTAGAAAAAAGCTTTGTATGTTCTACGGGTAAAATGATTACCCCTACACCAGCAGGATTATATGAAGTACAATATAGTATTCCTTATATAGGTGTACAAAAAGGTTATCGATGCAAGTATGCATTAGTTTTCTTCAGAGATTATATGTTCCACTCTATTTTGTTTGATAAGACTGGAGAATATATTAAATCAGGACAATATGAATTGGGCAGTAAGGCATCACATGGTTGTGTGCGCTTAACAGAAAAGGATAGTAAATGGCTCTATAAGCATATTCCTGTAAAAACAGCCGTATGGATTAGATAACGAACTGTATAAAACTTGAGAAATAGAAAAAAGACGTCTTTTAGAGGTGATGATTTTGAAATAAAAAATCGACTCTAAGAGACGTTTTTTATATGACAAAATAGGTCATCATCAAATAAATAATAGTCAGAAAATTTATAATGTATTATAATGCTAATCAAACGAAACAAACAAAAGACTACTAAATGGAGGAGAAGAAACATGCAAGGTTTATTTTATAAGAAAGTACTACAAGATCCTATTATGCAAAAAGTGATGGCACTTAGTCAGCAAGAAGATATTCGTCTTAGAGAAGAAGTAATGGGAGAAATAATAGAAACGGCATACCATTTAGAATTAGGTGGGAATCTTTTTAAAAAGTTATTATGCTATAAAATTGTAACAGATGAAAATGCGTTTACATTATCAGCAGAAAGAGAAGGAAAAGCAATAGATGCGACTTATAAGGAACTTGTTTTAGAAGATATAGCAAAACTGAAGGCATTATTTCATAGTGATGGAATTGAAATCCAACTTCGAGAAAAAGAAACAGTTTTTCAAAAGGTGTATGATGCATTTGAAGAGAAAAGAAGTGATGAAGAAATATTAAAAACATTAATCGAGTTTTATCATCAATCAGGTGCAGGGATGATGAATGGTTATAACGCTTTTAAATGGCATACCAATCAAAAGCTTATTGGGATTAAAAATTGTGATACGATTCAATTGGAGGATTTAGTAGGATGTGACTATCAAAAAGAGATGCTCATTAGAAATACAGAGAACTTTTTACAAGGTAAAATGGCAAACCATGTGCTATTGTTTGGGGATGCAGGAACAGGTAAATCTTCTTCGGTGAAAGCTTTATTAAATGAATATAAACATCAAGGACTTCGATTAATAGAATTATCCAAGTCAGATTTCAGAGACTTTAATGCAATTTTAAAATGTATTAAAGATAGAGGATTAAAGTATATTCTTTTCTTGGATGATTTATCTTTTGAGGAATTTGAAACAGAATACAAATATATGAAGGCATTAATAGAGGGTGGTGTAGAAGTTACACCAAAAAATGTGTTAATCTATGCGACATCAAATCGTAGACACTTAATTCGTGAGACTTGGGAAGAACGCCAAGGAGAAGAAGTTCATGTATCAGATACAAGACAAGAAAAACTTTCTTTATCAGACCGTTTTGGATTAACGCTTACCTTTACTTCTCCAAATCAAAAGGTTTATTTAGAAATGGTTTATAAATTAGCACATCAATATAACATTGATATACCTGAAAATAGCTTAAGAGAAAAGGCGATTCAATGGGAGTTATTACATAGTGGGCGCTCAGGTAGAGTAGCTAAACAGTTTATACAAAGTTTAATGTAAAATTTGTAGATTTTGATAGGATAAAATAAAAAAAATAGAATAATGATTGTATAAAGTTATGAAAATTAGAAATTTAAGAGATTATATGTAGAAACTGTGAAGATTTAGAGGTATACTAAAAACGTTTAAAACTCAAAAAGATATAAGGTGGGAGAAGAATGTTTAAGCAGTATGTATCTGATCTAAGAAATGAATTCTCAGGTTACAATGGTAAAAAATTATCACAAGATATTATGGCAGGTCTAACAGTTGCAGCTGTAGCATTGCCATTAGCACTTGCTTTTGGGGTAAGTAGTGGAGCAGACGCAGGTGCAGGTCTGATTACAGCCATTATTGCAGGACTTGTGATGAGTGCATTATCAGGTGCGTCTTATCAAATATCAGGACCGACAGGTGCCATGTCAGCTGTACTCATTAGTTTGGTCTATAACTATGGTATGCAAGGTGTATTTATAGCTACTTTAATAGCAGGTATCATTCTATTAGTAGCAGGTATTTTTAAATTAGGTAAATTAGTTTCTTTGATACCAGCACCTGTTATTACAGGATTTACTTCTGGTATTGCTATCATTATTGCAATGGGTCAAATTGATAATTTCTTTGGCGTTACATCAGAAGGAAGTAGCAACATTGAAAAAATCATGTCATATGGGCGTTTAGGATTTGAGCCTAATGTATATGCAGTATTATTTGCAATGATTGTTGTGTTGATTATGACCTTTTGGCCAAAAAAATGGAATGCAAAAGTACCTTCATCATTAGTGGGGATTATTGCGGCACTTGGTGTAAGTTTAGTCCTAAAGACAGATGTGGCAACAGTAGGAGAAATTCCAAGAACCTTATTACCAAGTGTACGTTTAAATCTTGGTGAACTCTCTATGGATCAAATGAAAGGACTTATTTCACCAGCTATTGTTATTGCAGCACTTGGAATGATTGAAAGTTTATTGTGCGGTGCGTCAGCGGGGCGTATGAAAGGCGAGAAACTCAATGCAGACCGTGAACTTTTAGCACAAGGTTTAGGAAATATTTTATTACCTTTCTTTGGTGGTGTGCCAGCAACAGCAGCTATTGCACGTACAAGTGTAGCGATTAAATCAGGTGCCCAAACACGTTTGACAGGTATTTTTCATGCAGTAGGGTTATTAGCTTCTATGTTTTTATTAGGTGGTGTGATGTCAAAGATTCCACTTTCAGCATTAGCAGGTGTTTTAATGGTTACAGCATGGCGTATGAATGAATGGGAAAGTATCCAGTTTATTTTTAGTAAAAAGCTAAAAACAGCCATTGCACAATTTCTAATTACAATGGTAGCAACCGTACTCTTTGATTTAACAACAGCTATTTTGGTAGGTGTCGTATTCTCTGTTTTATTCTTTGTAGTGCGCATTTCGGATATTGAGATTAATTTAAGCGATATTGACCCAGCTCGCCTAGCGACAAATGGGATTAATGTCAAATATAATCATGACAAAACAAAAGTGGTTTATTTAACTGGACCTGTATTCTTTACAACAACAGAAAAAATTAAATTAGAATTAGAAGGCTTAGAAGGAATGGAATATGTGATTTTCTCAATGAGAGGTGTGCCACTTGTAGATACAACAGGAACACAATTCTTTGAAGAAATGTATGAAATCCTTCATGCACAGGGAACGAAAGTATTATTTGCTGGACTACAGCCGAAAGTAATAGATTATATGAAACGAAGTGGTGTTGTAGAAAAAGTGGGCGAAAATCATTTCTTCTGGAGTGTGGAGCAAAGCTTAATTGCAATTGATGAGAAACAGGTTGTTGCATCATAAAGGGGTAAACAATTAATAGAGTATACATAATGGTATAACAAAAAAGTGGGTGATTAACGCCCACTTTTTTATTATGTTCCTCTATTATTTTCTATAAGATTAGGCAGAAATAAAAAATATGTCTAATTTATAAAAGAGATTAATTTGTCCATGTACCAATTGATTTGCAGAAAGGACATGTGATTTGATTATAAGGCTTTGCATTGATGTCTAGCAAGGTTTGATTACTATACATAGGACCACTTTGACATAAAGAAGAATCTACTGTATTTGCAATATATTCAGCACCAACCATATCATAGCCACAGTTGGTACATAAAAGATGTTTTACCATAATGAAACCTCCTATTATTCCTATACGTTAAAGTTAATATGTCCATAAAAGATGGAAATATACTTCAAATGTAAAAAGTATTCCTATTATTGACAGTATAGAAACAAGGATTTTCCATATTCTAATTCTATAAACAACATTAGGAGGTTAATTATGAATCGCAACAAATGGCAAGGTATCGCTTGCTTGTTATTAGCATCACTTATGGTAGGTTCACCAATGGCAGCGCCTACTAGAAATGAAAATCCAACAACTACACCTGCGCCAAGTACTCAAACAGCACCAAGTACAACGCCAGCGCCAAGTACAGCACCAGCGCCAAGTGTAGCACCAAAAACCAATATGCAAGCTTCTCCAAGTACACAGGCACCGGCAAATACACAAACCGTGCCAAGTACTAAAGTACCATCTAATACACAAACTGCACCAAGTACAACACCATCCACAAATCAGACTAAGCCAGCAGCACCATCTAAAACTTGTCCAGCTACATTATCTAATACAAATCAAACACAAACAACAAAACCACAATGTGGACAAGGACAAGGTGCTAAACCGGCACCAGCAACATGTGCACCTGCTCCAGCAGCCAAACCAGCACCAGCCCCATGTGGACAAGGACAAGGTGCCAAACCAGCGCCAGCAGCGAAACCAGAATCAGCAACCAAAAGTGAACAAAAAACAAATACATCAAAAAAAGCTGATTCAAAGGCGAAGACTGAAACAAATATGCAAAAACCTTTTGCATTAGATCATTTCAAGATGATTGTTATGACACTTAAGAAATTGGGTGTACCTGAAAATCAAATTGTAACGTATATAAAAGAAGGTAAGAAATTAGAGGATATTTTAAAAGCTGAAAATATCAAACCAAAGAAATTTAAAAAATGTATCATTAAAGAATATGATAAAGTGGTTAATGAGGCACAAAAAAGTGGACAAATTACCTGTGAACAATCAAAGCAACTTAAAGCTGCTATAAAAGAGACAATTAATAATTGGTTACCAAATAAATAATTTAGTAAGGATTATCTAGCAATAGATAATCCTTATATTTAAATAGATAGTAATATATCGCATATTGATGTTATAAAAAGATAAAATAAATAAGATTATGAAGAATAAAAATATATACAAAAGGACAATTTTACAATTTGCTCTAGTATTCATAGAATGTAGTGTGTTATAATGACGCGAGGGAAATAGAAAATTAAAAGCGCCAGGACTTACAGTATGCAAGAGATACAAGTAAGTTGACGAGGACTAGAGTGATCGAAAATTCGGCGGATGCTCTAGAGGGCTCACACCCTAAATAAGCGAACAAAGCTAAAAAGTGATTTTTAGTACAAAGCGCTTATCGTGAATTTCCCTGATGAAAATTAAATATCAGGAGGTTTTATTGTTATGTGCGGAATTGTAGGTTATATTGGAAACAAACAAGCAGTAAACGTTATTTGTGATGGATTAGAAAAATTAGAGTACAGAGGTTATGACTCAGCAGGTGTTGCAGTTGTCAATGGTGACAGCAAAGTAAACTGGGCAAAAAAACAAGGTCGTTTAAGCGGTTTAGAAGCTGTATTAGAACAATCACCAATTGAAGGGACAGTAGGGATTGGTCATACAAGATGGGCAACACACGGTGCACCATCAGATATCAACTCACATCCACATCTTAATATGAGTGAAACGATTGCTGTTGTTCACAATGGTATTATTGAAAACTACATGGAAATTCGTGAAAGATTAACAGCTGAAGGCTATGTATTCAAATCAGAAACAGATACAGAAGTAGCTGTTCACTTAATCGACAAATACTATGAAGGTGATTTATTACAAGCTGTATATAAAGCAGTAGCTGAATTTAGAGGAGCATATGCCTTAGGTGTTGTTTCTTCAAATCACCCAGGTGAATTAGTAGCAGTAAGAAAAGAAAGTCCATTAATCGTTGGTGTAGGTGAAGGGGAATACTTCATTGCTTCAGACGTACCAGCAATCTTAAAATATACACGTAATGTATACTACTTAGAAAATGATGAAGTAGTTTATGTAAAAGATGGTAAAATTCAAATTTTAGATGCAGAGCAAAATGTAGTAGATAAAGAATTAAAAGTAGTAGAGTGGGATATCGAAGCGGCTTCAAAAGGTGGTTACGATCACTTTATGATGAAGGAAATCTATGATCAACCACAAGCAATTCGTGATACACTTCTTAGAAGACTTGATGAAAATCGTATGATTCGTTTAGATGACATCAAATTAACAAAAGAAGACTTAGATGGTATTCAAAAAATGTATATCGTAGCATGTGGTACTGCATACCATGCAGGTCTTGTAGGTAAATATGCAATTGAAAAATTAGCGA
The DNA here is from genome assembly GCA_017941635.1 of Cellulosilyticum sp. Taxonomy (GTDB): domain Bacteria; phylum Bacillota; class Clostridia; order Lachnospirales; family Cellulosilyticaceae; genus Cellulosilyticum. The sequence continues at coordinate 1,568 of JAGAVZ010000189.1, read as the reverse complement.
AAGTACCAGTAGAAGTAGATATTGCATCAGAATTTAGATACAGTGATCCATTTATTGATGAACATACACTTCTTATTGTGGTTTCTCAATCAGGTGAAACAGCAGATACATTAGCTGCTATGAAACTTGCTAAATCAAAAGGTGCTAGAGTACTTGCTATTACTAACGTTGTAGGTTCATCTGTAGCCAGAGAAGCACATGATGTATTCTATACATGGGCAGGCCCAGAAGTTGCTGTAGCATCTACAAAGGCTTATACAGCACAAATGATTGCATTCTACATGATTGCTTTAGACTTTGCATTCAAAAAAGGTACAATCACATTAGAAAGATATCATGAACTTGTAAACAATATTGAAGCATTAGCACCACTTGTAGAAGAAATTTTAGCAGATAAAGCACAGATTGAAAAAATGGCAGAAGATATGAAAGATGCTCAAAATGCATTCTATCTCGGTCGTGGTGTAGACTTTACAACAGCACGTGAAGCTGCACTTAAGTTAAAGGAAATTTCATATATTTATACAGAAGCATTTGCAGCAGGTGAATTAAAACATGGACCTATTGCATTAATCGATCAAGGTACACCAGTGCTTTCAATCGTAACACAAGATGCACTTCAAGAAAAAATGATTTCTAATATCAAAGAAGTTAAAGCAAGAGGGGCATTTGTGATTGCAATTGCTAAAAAAGGTGATACAGAAATTGCGAAAGTGGCAGATGACTTATTCTATATTCCAGAAGCTGAAGATTTATTAATGCCAGTATTAGCAGTTATTCCAACACAACTTATTTCTTACTATGTATCAATAGCAAGAGGTAACGATGTAGATAAACCAAGAAACTTAGCAAAATCAGTAACAGTTGAATAAATTGTAATTATAAAAGATATAATGTGTGTAGCACTAGAATTAGGTTTGTACAGTGGAAATTAAGTTTGTACAACTTGAATTAAGTCTGTATGGTGATAATTAAGATTGTATGGATATTAATTGTATAATCATATAGCTTGTGTGATTTATTCAGAGTGTATTAATAATAGAATAGTTTATAAGGAAAAGATGAAGTTATATAAAGTATATAGCTTCATCTTTTTTTGATAAAAATATAAACACATGTATAAAAATATATCCTTGTGTAAATACTATAATATGAACTGCAGTTTAAATATAATTTAGGAGTAAATATTATGGCTAAGAGAAAAAGATTAGATAATTACGAGAAGAAAATTAAAGAAGGTAGATGTCAAGGAGAAGGTGAAGATTATAAACCATACATAAATAATCAAGATATTGCTTCAACCGGAAGAACAGCAAGACATAGAGGCGTAAAAGCTGCTAGGCAAGTAATTACACTATCCGATTATGAAACAAACTGTCGAAGGATTTTGGAGTTTAGTTCTAAGGTAGTTCAAATAAAAGAACAATATGCACTCAATATAGAAGAAACTCAGGTGATCGCTGATGCTTTAGGCATTAAGCATCCAAGAAATCCTAAGACAAAAGAGCTGGTACCGATAGATTTTGATTTTTTTATTGAAGTAATAGAAGATAACGGAGGAAGTAGAT
>JAGAVZ010000188.1 GCA_017941635.1 Cellulosilyticum sp. | reverse complement strand
TAATTTATTTGTTTAACTCACTTCATTTGCTTATCTATTTTATTGGCGCTATTAAACTTTTACAAAGCCGATGTTTCTCTATACAGTTTGTTTAAGATGTCTTTGCACAAATCTTTCGATGCGTGTAAGTGCCTCTTTTAATTCTTCAATTGAGTAAGCATATGAACATCTTATAAAACCTTCTCCACACTCACCAAAAGCATTTCCTGGTACTACTGCCACCTTTTCTTCTTTCAAGAGTGTTTCGCAAAATTCATCACTACCCATTCCTGTTGCCTTAATACAAGGGAATACATAAAATGCCCCTTCTGGCTCAAAGCACTCTAAGCCCATTTTTCTAAAGTGATCTACCATAAAGCGACGACGCTGATTATAGCTTTCACTCATCATTGCTACATCTTCATCCCCATTTTTCATTGCTTCAATGGCTGCAAATTGACTGGTACTTGGTGCACACATAATGGCAAATTGATGAATTTTAGTAAGTTGTTTAATAAGTGGTGCTGGTCCTAGTGCATAGCCTAGTCTCCATCCTGTCATCGCATAAGCTTTTGAAAAACCACTTAATACAATGGTACGTTCGTACATACCCTCAATACTTGCAAAAGAAACATGTTTTTTGCCATATGTAAGTTCTGCATAAATTTCATCAGAAATGACCATGATATTGGTTTCTCTTAAAACTTCTGCAATTGCTTCTAAATCTTCCTTTTCCATTATGGCCCCAGTAGGATTATTTGGATAAGGTAAAATAAGTACTTTTGTTTTTGGTGTAATGGCTGCTCTTAATTCATCTGCTGTGAGCTTAAAATTATTTTCTGCTTTTGTCACAAGTGGTACAGGTGTTGCCCCTGCATAGATTGCACAAGGTTTATAAGAAACAAAGCTTGGTTCTGGTACAAGGACTTCATCACCAGGCCCTGCAAGAAGTCTTAGAGAAATATCAATCCCTTCACTTCCCCCTACTGTTACTAATGCTTGCGTTTTTGCATCATAATCTAAATCAAACCTTCTTTTCATGTAGCGACAAATTTCTTCACGTAATTCTAAAAGACCTGCATTAGCAGAATAAAATGTTTTACCTTGCTCTAATGAATAAATACCTTCTTCTCTAATATGCCAAGGCGTATCAAAGTCAGGTTCACCTACACCCAATGAAATAGCATCTCCAATTTCATTGGCAATATCAAAAAACTTTCTAATCCCAGAAGGTGGTACATCTGTTATACGTTTTATCATAATATTTTCATAATCCATCATGGTGAAACAATCATCCTTTCATCTTTTTTCTCTTTTTCAAATACTACACCATAGTCTTTGTATTTCTTTAAAACAAAGTGTGTTGCTGTACTTAATACAGATTCTAATGGTGCAAGCTTTTGACCTACGAATAAAGCAACTTCTTTCATCGTTTTACCTTCTATAATGACTGTAAAATCAAAACCACCAGACATCAAATAAACAGACTTTACTTCTTTGAAATGATAAAGACGTTCTGCCACACGGTCAAACCCTTCTCCACGTTGTGGCGTTACCTTTACTTCAATAAGTGCTGTAACCACTTCATTACAATCCATATGATCCCAGTTAATTAGTGTATTATAGCCACAAATAACTTGATTTCTTTCCATTTCTTTAATCGCGGCCTCTACATCGGCGACTTCTTGACCTATCATAACAGCAATATCTTGTGCTGATAAACGACTATTGTTTTCTAATAATCTTAAGATTTCATTTTTCATAGTTTCATCTCCTTTTTTCATTATCCTATTATTATATAAAAATTTATAAATAATCTCTATATTTACTCTATATTTTATTAATTATCCTTTATGTATTTTTATTTTAATTTATTATTTTTTCACTTCATAGTGCCACCTATTAGTATTTAATTCTAAAATGTGGTTCAATGGCTGTCTGATCCTACTTTAACTCCTTCCACAGTCCTCAATTTATAAAAAAGAGCTATTAGTTTCTGTTCACCACCTAATAGCCCTGCTTTATCGTTTTAATGCTGATTCTCTTATACTAATTCGTTGCACTATTTACTTACAACTTAAGCCTATCATCCATTTAGGTTTTACTTTTAGGATTCCCTAAAAGTGCCGCTAGATACCCAAATACAATAGCTACTGTAATACCTGACGCTGTATTACGAATACCACCTGTAAAAGCACCTATCAAACCTTCACTTTTCACTTCTTCTATGGCACCTTTTGCTAAAGAATAGCCAAATCCTGAAATTGGAACAGTCGCACCCGCTCCTGCAAAATCAACAATCGGCTGATAAACACCAATAGCTTGTAGCACTGCACCTGACAAAAGAAAAAGTACCATAATCTTGCCATTCGTAAGTTTTGTACGATCTAGTAAGATTTGCCCTATAACACAAATCCCTCCACCTACTACAAAACATTTTAGATATTGCATAAATAGCTCCATTTAGCCATCTCCTTTTAAATCATTTCAATACACACAGCATGAGCAATGCCTGGAATCGTATTACCTTGTTGTGTACTACCAGGACTCATGAGTGCACCTGTTGGTACCAATAAAATTTTCTTAAATTGATTTGCTATAAGTTGTTTATAAAAATAACCTGTAAATATAGATGCACTACATCCACATCCACTTGCACCACTATTGGTTCCTTGAATCTCATCATCATACATCATTTTACCACAATCTTTTAAGACCTCACT
>JAGAVZ010000187.1 GCA_017941635.1 Cellulosilyticum sp. | reverse complement strand
GTAATCAAGCAACTGGACAGATTAAACATCTAATATTTGGATAAATATACTTGCATTTAATTTTAATAGGGATAGTATACTTTTGGCAATTTCCATATTTATCCTATATCGTAATTAAGATAAACTAGCACATGTCGTTAGATTAGAAAGAAGTCACATATTTTGACTTTCTGGAATATGATGGGAGTATAGAAGCTTACCTATTCTAGGAGGTGCTCTTAAATGAGTCAGTATGTGATTGAAGGAGGTAAGCGTCTAGAAGGTGAATTGCAAATAGAAGGCAGTAAAAATGCAGTTTTACCCATTATTGCAGCAACTTTATTAAATGAAGATATAACCTATATTCGAAACTGTCCTAAAATTTCAGATGTAAAAATTATGATTCAAATTTTAAAAGAGTTAGGTTGTCATATAGAGTGGCAAGATCACACGTTAGTTATTGATACACGACATTTAGCAACTTATGTACTCAATGAGTCACTTGTTAAAAAAATGCGTTCGTCTATTATATTACTAGGTGCATTAATGGGACGATGTGGGGAAGCTCAGATTAATCGTCCAGGTGGATGTCAGTTAGGTGCAAGACCGATAGATTTACATTTGGATGCTTTAGAAAAAATGAATGTGATGATTTCAGAAATGGATGAAGCCATTTACTGCAAAACACTTCATCTTCAAGGCGCTACTATAAATTTAAAATTCCCAAGTGTAGGAGCCACAGAAAATATTATGCTGGCTGCTGTAAGGAGTGAGGGGATTACCGTTATTCATAATGCAGCAAGAGAACCAGAGATTATAGATCTTCAAGATTTTTTAATAGCATGTGGTGCTAAAATTAAGGGAGCAGGAACACCAACGATTCTTATCCAAGGTGTAAAGAAGTTAAGAGGGGCATCCTATGAAGTTATTCCAGATCGTATTATTGCTGGAACATATCTAGCAGCAGCCGCAATGACAAGAGGCAGCATTAGATTGAAAAATGTGTGTTATGCACATGTAAAGGCAATTACGGATAAGTTGGAAATGATGGGATGCAAAATGGTACAAGAGAATAATGGACTCGTTTTATCTACGCCTCAAATATTAAGAGGAATAGATATTGTGACAGAGCCCTATCCAGGATTCCCGACGGATATGCAGTCACAAATGATGACATTATTGTGTACTTGTAAGGAATCTACTACCATTAAAGAAAATTTATTTGAAGCACGATTTAAAATTGTAGATGAGCTTAAGAAAATGGGAGCGGATATAGAAGTTAAAGGGTGTACGGCCTATATTAATGGATATAAACCGCTTTATGGAACAACAATTTGTGCAAAAGATTTACGTGGTGGTGCAGCTTTGGTGTTAGCTGGTTTAGTGGCAGAAGGAACGACAACTGTTGAGCATATTGAACATGTAGAAAGAGGCTATCAAAATATTGTAGCTGATTTATCAAAACTAGGAGCAAAAATCCAAGAAAGGAAGTAAGCATTTGGAGAGTGAACAAAAGAAGAATAAGAAAAAAATATATATAGGCATCATAATAGGCATTGTAATTATTCTGGTGTTTATGATGCCTATTTTTTATGTTCAGGATATAGAGGTAGTCAATAATAAGTATTATACAGAGGAAGAAATTGTTGAAACATCAGGACTGGCCAATAAGCATATGTTAGATTTGTCTTATTTTTCGGCTAAGGATAAATTGTTAGATTTAACTTATGTAGGAAAAGTAAATATAAACTATAGATTTCCTGGAAAAGTTATTATTGATATTGTTGAAAAAGCACCCTATGTCTATGTTAAGTTTAAAGGAAATTACTTGTGTTTAAATGAACAAGGACAAGTGATTGAACAAAGCCAGGAAAAATATCATGAACTTCCAGTTATAGATGGGATGAAATTTGAAAGCTTTACAGTAAGTGAAACGTTACCTATTTTAAATCAAGATAATTGGTTTGTAGCACAAGAGATTATGACAAAACTTACGAAGTATGACTATGTAGAGAAAATAACAGAAATTGATGTACATAACATAGAAGAAATTCACTTGTATGTTGATAAGTTAGATGTTATAATGGGTGATATAGGAGATTTTGACAAAAAAATTGAAGTACTAATCCAAATCTATGAAGAACAAGGTTTCAGTATGGGAGAATTGACGATTGATCCGAGTTCAAAAGAGTGTTTGGCAACTTTAGCATGTATTACATAGATTGGTAGGTCGATAAGAATAAATATACTTGAGAATAAAGGGGGAGACAACAGTGCTCGAAATATGGGAAAGTGAACTACAAGGTGCACAGATTAAAGTAATTGGTGTAGGTGGTGGTGGTAACAACGCTGTTGACCGAATGATTGAAAAAGGTCTAGATGGTGTTGAATTTATTACTGTAAACACAGATCATCAAGCTTTAGCAAGATCTGGTGCGCCTACTAAAATACAAATAGGCGAAAAAATGACAAGAGGATTAGGGGCAGGTGCTAATCCTGAAATTGGAACAAAATCTGCTGAAGAAAGTAAAGAAGAAATTTTAGAAGCAATCAAAGGAGCAGATATGCTCTTTATTACTGCCGGAATGGGTGGTGGTACTGGGACAGGTGCAGCACCAGTTATTGCAGGAATTGCAAAAGAACAAGGTATTTTAACAGTTGGTGTTGTAACAAAACCATTCTCGTTCGAAGGTAGAAAAAGAATGATTAATGCTGAGAAAGGTATTACTGAGCTTAAGCAAAATGTAGATACTTTAGTAGTCATTCCGAATGATAAGATTTTACAAGTTATTGATAAGAAAACAACAATGGTAGATGCTTTTAGCAGAGCTGATGATGTTCTTCAACAAGGTGTACAAGGGATTACAGATTTAATCTCTAACCCAGGTATCATCAACCTTGACTTTGCTGATGTACGTACTATTATGAATAATAAAGGTGTAGCACACATGGGTATTGGTCGTGCTACAGGTGAAAATAGAGCTGAAGAAGCTGTTAAATATGCAATTAGCAGTCCACTTTTAGACACAAGTATTGATGGTGCACGTTGTGTACTTGTTAATATGTGTGGTGGTGAGTCTTTAGGACTTATGGAAGCGAATGTAGGTATGGGATTAATTCGTGAAGCAGTTGATCCAGATGCAGAAATTATCTTTGGTACATCTATTAATGAAAACTTAGGTGAAGAAATTATTATTACAGTTATTGCAACAGATTTCCAAAATCATGATGTATCACTCAATAATTTCAAACCTGTACAAGCTCAACCAGTACAACAAGCACCAAAACAAGAAGCACCTGTACATGAGCAACCAGTAGCAAGAGTGCATACTCCAATGGAGGAAGAAAGTAAATTTACACCTATTAAGGATATTCAGGTGGAAATACCTCAATTCTTAAGAAGAAATCGTTAAGTTAAATGAAAAAAGATACGATATTGTCGTATCTTTTTTTTTATGTTCTCTTTGATTTTTACAAAATTTGTAAGAAGCTTTAGGTACAATGAGAGAGTCGAAGGTAACTATAAGATAGGAGGGAGAGAAACATGTATGTTTTGTACATAGATATACTATTTATAATCAATTGGGTTATGGATACTTTGATTTTTTATTGTGTTTCTTTGGTGCTCAATAAACATATTAAACATCGTTATATGATTGTATCAGGTGCACTAGCAGCTTTGGTATATTGTATGCTGCTTATACTGCCGGTATTACAGAAGATACCTTATGCTATTTATGCCTTAGTGATTCCGATTCCATCATTGCTTATACTCTATAAACCACTTCATTACAAAACATTTTTAAGAGAATATCTACTCAGTATGTTTGTGGCAGCTGTGTTTGGTGGTGTGCTATTCAATTGTTGGTATACGTTCAATGGAGTACAAAGTCGAGTAAGTACAATGAGTATTTTAATGTTAATGGGGATAGGAGTAGTAATATGTGGATGTTTTTATGGGAGCTTTTATTGGGTGAGAAGGCAGTTTATTTTTCCATCATTTGAGTATAAGTTGATTGTACAATATCAAGGAAAGGAGATAGAGACAAAATCTTTATTAGACACAGGGAATTTATTATACACACCTATAAAACATGAGCCTGTACTTGTAATGGAATATGAGGTTGTGCAACCGTTATTAACAATGAGACAAAAAGAACTCTATGAGCAATTTTGCAAGGCATCAGATGCACAGATCGAAGAGGCGATATTAAATGGAAGGTATAAAGCCAATCAATTGATTCCATTTAATAGTGTTGGATGTAGAAATGGTTTTTTATGGGGAATAGAAGTAGACAGTATCTTAATAAAAAAATACGAAAGAGAAATCAATGTAACATCATGTGTGGTTGGATTATCTAAAGAACAACTATTTTCAGATGGGCAGTATCGAGCATTATTACATCCAGAATTTATTTTGGAGGAGGGGAAAGCGTCATGAGCAACAAATGGAGTTGGAAAGAAAGATTTAAGAAGTTTTTAAATAAATGTAAGTGGTATATTTACAAAAGAAATAAAAGCGCAGTACATTATATAGGAGGAAGTGATGTGCTGCCACCACCTTTATCTAGGGATGAGGAAGAAAAGTTGATTAATCAACTGATTGAATTTGCGGATCAGGAAGATAAGATGAAAGAAATTAAGTCAATTTTAATTGAACGTAATTTGAGATTAGTTGTTTATATTGCAAGAAAATTTGAAAATACAGGGATTCACATGGAGGATTTAATTTCGATTGGCACAATTGGATTAATTAAGTCTATTAATACATTTAATCCTAGTAAAAAAATAAAGCTGGCAACCTATGCTTCAAGATGTATTGAAAATGAGATTTTAATGTTTTTGCGTAGGACGAATAAATTAAAAACAGAAGTATCGATAGATGAACCGCTTAATGTGGATTGGGATGGAAATGAACTTCTATTATCAGATATACTAGGTACAGAACCAGATATTATTTACCGTAATATTGAAGAAGAGGTAGATAAAAAATTATTAAAACAAGCACTATTAAAGCTTTCTGATAGAGAAAGAGAGATTGTTGAGTTGAGATTTGGTTTTACTTCACAAGGAAAAGAAAAAACACAAAAAGAAGTTGCAGATTTATTAGGAATATCACAATCTTATATATCGAGGTTGGAAAAGAAAATTATACTTAGATTAAAAAAGGAAATTAATAGAATGAGCTAATGATATGAATAAATATGCCAGTTATGGAAAAGATAATTTATAGACTTTGTATGTACTTAATATCTATTCCTAGGAGGCATAAAGATGGCCATTAATAAAGTAGAAATATGTGGAGTAAATACGGCAAAACTACCTATTTTATCAAGTGAACAAAAAGATGCTTTGTTTGAAAAGATTTTATCTGGAGATGATGCGGCAAGAGAGGAGTACATTAAAGGAAATTTAAGATTGGTGCTTAGTGTCATTCAGCGTTTTAATAACCGAGGAGAGTATGTAGATGATTTGTTTCAAGTAGGATGCATTGGTCTTATAAAAGCAATAGATAACTTTGATATAAGTCAAAATGTTAAATTTTCTACCTATGCAGTCCCTATGATTATAGGAGAAATAAGACGCTATCTAAGAGACAATAATGCAATAAGAGTAAGTCGTTCTTTAAGAGATACAGCATATAAAGCTCTACAAACAAAAGAACAGCTTACAAGAAAAAATTCAAAAGAGCCAACAATACAAGAAATAGCTAACGAATTAGGGATTAAAAAAGAGGATATTGTGTTTGCATTAGATGCTATTCAAGATCCTATATCATTATTTGAGCCAGTTTATCATGATGAAAGTGACACACTTTATATTATGGATCAAGTAAGTGATGAAAAGAGTCAAGATGATATCTGGTTAGAAAATATTGCGCTTAAAGAAGCAATGAAACGTATTAACGAACGTGAAAAACAAATTTTAATGCTTAGATTTTTTGCGGGAAAAACTCAAATGGAAGTTGCAAATGAGATTGGTATTTCACAAGCACAAGTATCTAGATTAGAAAAAACAGCTTTAAGTCATATGAAAAAATACATTTGATGACTAAAGGTGGGATTTAGCGATAGATAAGTAAAATAGATGTAAAGTTAAGGTGTTTATACAAAGTAAGAGGTTTTAACAAGTGATTGTAAAAGTGGGGGAAAAGATTAAATAAGATAATGGAAAAGAGTTTATTGTACATATGGGATAATAGACATTAAAAGAGGAAAGGGGACTTCGAGATGAAGTCCTCTTTTTATGATGACCAAAAAGGCTGATCGAGTATACGATATTGAATAGCTTCTGCTATATGATGTGTCTCGATGAATTCACAAGAATCAAAGTCGGCAATTGTACGAGCAAGTCGCAAGATTTTATCATAAGCTCTAATGTTAGAGCTTGTTGTCTCAAACCATTGATATAGCAAATTTTCTGCTTCGTGACTCATAGGACAATAAGTTGTAATGAGTTGAGAGGGAATTTGGCTATTATAAAGTATAGAGGTATTGGAAAAACGTTTATTTTGTATTTGACGAACGTTTTCTACAGCGTGACGCATATCTTTAGAAGATAGAGTGTGTGTGGCGTGTAGATCTTTAAGTGTGGGAATATGTGTTTCAAGATGAATATCTACTCTACTGATTAATGGTCCTGAAAGTTTACTTAAATATTTTTTGATACTTTGTAAAGAACAGCTACAACGCTTTGGATCGGGATAATAACCGCATGGACAAGGGTTGGTAGCTGCTAAAAAGAGGAAGTGAGCAGGATAGCTAATACTCATTTGGGCTCTAGATAAAGTAATATAATGAGACTCTAAAGGTTGTCTAAGGAGTTCTAGTGCTTCTTTGTTAAATTCTAGAAGTTCGTCTAAAAAGAGTACGCCTAAATGCGATAAACTAATTTCACCGGGTTTTGGATGTATACCACCACCTACTAAGCCATAGTTAGAGATCGTATGATGGGGGGATCTAAAAGGACGCTCGGTGATAATTTGACATTCGTTTAATTGTTGGGCAACGCTATAAATCTTAGTAATTTCAATGCATTCTTTTTCTGTAAGAGGTGGAAGTATAGTAGGAAGGCGTTCAGCTAACATGGTTTTACCTGAACCAGGTGGACCGATAAGGAGTGTATTATGATAGCCGGCAGCTGAAAGCATTAAACCTCTTTTGGCACGTTCTTGTCCTTTAACATCAGAAAAGTCTAAAGCGGCTATAGAATGATGTGAGGTTGTGATTTGACGAGAACATTCATTAAGGGAGGATTTAGAATTGAGATAGTCCACTACTTCTTTTAGATTTTGAGCTGTATAAACAGTGAGTGTTTCGAGCAAAGAGGCTTCAGGTGCGTTTGATGAAGGAATAATACAGGTGACATCCTGATTACTAACAGCACAGAGGAGTGGAAGTAATCCACGTACACCTCGAATAGATCCATTTAAAGCGAGTTCACCAATAAAAAGATGATCAATAAATGGAGTAGCAGATAATTCCCCTAAACAACATAATATACCTAAAGCAATGGGAAGGTCGTAAAGTGAGCCTTCTTTTTTTATATCTGCTGGGGCTAAATTAACTGTGATATGACAAATAGGAAATGTAAAGCCGCTATTTTGTATAGCACTTTTAACACGTTCTTTTGCTTCTTTAACCGCACTATCAGGTAATCCTACAATATCAAAGCCAGGAAGGCCATTGTGTAAATCTATTTCAACCTCTATCGGAAGTGCATCTATACCGTTTAAGCAATAACTGTTTAATTTGCAAAACATTAGGTTATCCTTTCTATAATGATTTTCTAAAGTATACCCAGATTAAGGAAAAATAACCAAAAATATTAGAAGATTAAAAATATGATGGACAAAGTGGTGAGATGATGAGTAAAATATATGATATCTGGTTTCATGAATTAAAAATATCTATATATGTAAAAAAATTGCTATTAGAAAAGGTAACTAGTTTCAAAATGATTTATGAGGCAGATGCCCCTATCTATTATTCATGGGGATTGACAAAGCAAGCTATCGATTTAATTGAAGCAAGTAAGAGGCAACTAGATCAGGCAAAGTGCATACTATTAGAGTGTGAGAAGGAAGCAATTGAAATTATAGGATATTATGATGAATATTATCCGATCTTATTAAAAGAGATTCCAGATTCGCCTATGGTTATTTATGTAAAAGGGCGAAAAGAATATTTGAAAGATCCAATGATTGCATTAGTGGGTGCAAGAAAATGTACTGAGTATGGATATCGAATGGCGAGGTATTTGAGTAAGGAATTGTCAGAGTATGGTATGACGATTGTAAGTGGAATGGCTATGGGTGTTGATGCTGCTAGTCATCAAGGTGCAATAAAAGTTGGAAAGACAATTGCTGTTTTAGGAACAGGTGTTAATGTATGTTATCCTGAATGTAATAGGAGATTGTATAATGAGTTATTAGAAACAGAATGTTTAATATCTGAGTACCCACCTCATACAATGCCAAGAGCATATCATTTTCCAAGGCGTAATCGTATTATCAGCGGTTTGTGTTATGGAACGGTTGTCATAGAAGCAGCGGTTAGAAGTGGTTCACTCATTACAGCACAATTAGCATTAGATTATGGACGTGAAGTGTATGCTGTACCTGGAGAAAGTAAAATGAGTTATGGAACAAATGAACTCATTGCAAGTGGGGCAAAATGCACAATTTCTGCTCAAGATATTATCGATGAATTGCCAAATGGTATAGGTATAAAAAATAAGATAATAAAGAAAAATAGTGATAAAATGCATAATCAACTTGCACAAGCAGAAAGGATAGTATATGCTTATGTAAGTCAGGAACCCATTTTATTGGAGGAATTAAAAGAACTATTAGAAAGCACACAACTTTCCTATGAAAGATTAAATACAAGTTTATTACAATTAGAAGTTAAAGGACTTATAAAAAGATTACCAGGGGAAAGATATGTACGTATTTAAGAGGAGGCAATTATGGCTGATAATTTAGTGATCGTTGAGTCAGCAGCTAAAGTGAATACTATAAGCCGTTTTTTAGGCAAAAATTATAAAGTAGAAGCATCTATTGGACATGTGAGGGATTTACCAAAAAGCCAATTGGGTGTAGATGTAGAAAATAATTATGAGCCAAAATATATAACCATTAGGGGAAAAGGCGAGTTGTTACAAAAAATGCGTAAAGATGCAAAGAATGCTAAATGTGTTTATTTAGCAACTGACCCTGACCGTGAAGGAGAAGCAATTTCTTGGCATTTATACTATGCATTAAAATTGCAAGATAAAAAAGTGTATCGTATCACTTTTAATGAAATTACAGAGCAAGCGGTTAAAGAAGCGATTAAAAATCCAAGAGAAATAAATATGGATTTGGTAGATGCACAACAAGCTAGACGTGTATTAGATCGTTTAGTAGGCTATCAAATTAGTCCGCTTTTATGGAAAAAAATACGTAAGGGATTAAGCGCTGGGCGTGTACAATCTGTTACGCTTAGATTAATCAGTGATAGAGATAAACAAATTAAAGAGTTTGTTGAAGAGGAATACTGGAGTATTGTAGCAAATTTACGTCAAGGTAAAGGGAAAGCTTTTGAGGCAACATTAGAAAGTTATAAAAATAAAAAGATAGAAATTCATAATGAAGAAGAAGCAAACAAAATTATTAAAGCGTGTGAACAAGGTAAATTTGAAGTTACAAACAGTAAAAAAGGAACACGTGTCAGAAATACTGTGTTACCATTTACAACAAGTACAATGCAACAAGAAGCAGCAAAACATTTAGGGTTTTCTACTCAAAAAACAATGAATATCGCTCAACAATTATATGAAGGTATTAAAGTTGGTAAAAAAGAGGTGGGGATTGTTACTTATATCCGTACAGATTCTGTTCGTATTGCCGATAAAGCAAAGGAAGAAGTAGCGGAATATATTAAAACAAAATATGGTGAAAATTATTTAAGCGAGCAGCATGCAAAAGCAAAAAGTAAAAAGTCTAATGTACAAGATGCCCATGAAGCAATTAGACCGACTTATATGGAGTATGAACCACAAGAAATTAAGGAGTACTTATCAAGAGATCAATTTAGATTATATCAAATGATTTGGAATAGGTTTGTAGCGAGTCAAATGTCACCAGCACAATTTGAAACTTATTCTATTAAGATCAAAAATGGAGATTATAGTTTTAAAGCATCTTATTCACTACAGTTATTCGATGGTTTTTTAAAGGTTTATAACTTAGATGAAGAAAAAACTAAGAAAGAAGCGAAGTTCAATGTAGTAGAAGGTGATCAATTAACTTGTGGTAGTTTAATACCAAATCAACATTTTACACAACCCCCAGCGCATTTCTCAGAAGCAACATTAGTTAAAGCTTTAGAAGAAAATGGTGTAGGTAGGCCAAGTACCTATGCACCAACTATTACGACACTACTTGCAAGAGGTTATATTGTAAAAGAAAGCAAAATGCTATATATTACTGAGCTAGGTGAAGTTGTGAATCAAATTATGTGCGAATACTTTGAAGAAATTGTAGATGTAGATTTTACAGCTAATATGGAACGTATACTAGATGAAATTGCATCTGGTAATGTTGAGTGGAAAGAAATTATCAAATCTTTCTATCCACATTTCCATGAAACACTTGTTTATGCAGAGAATCAAATTGAAAATATTGATTTAACAGAAACAACGGATATCCCATGTGATCAATGTGGTACACATATGATTATTCGTTATGGGAAATATGGGAAGTTTTTAGGATGTCCAAATTTCCCAGATTGTAATGGGACAAAACCATGGTATGAGGATACAGGAATTAAGTGTCCAGAATGTGGTGGTAAAGTTTTATTAAAGAAATCTAAAAAAGGTCGAACCTATTATGGATGTGAACATAACGGGGAAGCATGCGAGTTTATGTCATGGGATAAACCAACAGGGGATAAATGTCCTATTTGTGGAGATACTCTAGTGGAAAAAGGAAACTCTAAAAATAAAAAAGTTGTATGCCGCAATCAAAAATGTAACTATGGTAAACAAAATAAGAATTAGTTCATAATTTGTTAAATATTTTTAGTATTAATGTTTACAAATGTATATTGAGTTTTTTGTCAAATCATGTTAAGATTTGTATATAAAAGACAAAGTTGTAGTACAACTTTGTCTTTTTAAATGGCATAGTGTATATTTAGAAATTTTTAGAACATACTAAAGTATATAAAACCTTTAGAGTATAATGATTAAAGATTAAAACACAATAAGGAGGACATAGAATGTCTCAAGATTTATTACAAAAAATGCGCAAAGTCAACAGACTTTTACAAAGATTCGGATCAGACCGCGTTATTTTCTCAGATATCTGTGAAGTAATTAGCGATGTTGTAAAAGCTAATGCTATGGTGGTAAGCACAAAAAGCAAAGTATTAGGTGTAAACAGTTCAATCCCACATAACTTTGCAAATGAAGATAACTATATTGATTACTCAGTAAATGATGAGTTCTTAACAATCATGGATATCAAAGAAAATATCGGATTAGAAACATTATTCCCATCAGCAGCAAACAGTGCTAACTATACAGCATGCATCGTACCAATCATTGCTGCAGGTCAAAGATTAGGGACATTCGTTCTTTACAAAGAGAAAAATACACCAGCTTTCAACACAGAAGATTTCATTTTAGCTGAATATGGTGCAACAATCGTAGCTGTTGAAATTTTAACATCATTAAAAGATGAAAGCGATGAAGAAGAACGTAAAATTGCAGTTGTTAAATCAGCAATCGCTACATTATCTTACTCAGAATTAGAAGCAATCTTCCACATCTTCGAAAAATTAGATGGTAGCGAAGGTTTACTTATTGCAAGTAAAATTGCTGATAAAGTTGGTATCACACGTTCAGTAATCGTTAATGCATTACGTAAATTCGAAAGTGCGGGTGTAATCGAATCTAGATCTTTAGGTATGAAAGGGACATACATTAAAGTTCTTAACGATGCGTTATTAGACGAATTAAATAAATTACGTAAATAATTTTGAATTAATATTAAAATAAAGTTCCTTAATTGTAAAATGAAATTGAACTAAATAAAAAAATCCATAGGGATTTATCCTGTGTTAAGATTGAATCACCACAACACAATCAAACACGAAAGGATAATCACTATGGACTACCCTAATAATACTACAAATTCACGT
>JAGAVZ010000186.1 GCA_017941635.1 Cellulosilyticum sp. | reverse complement strand
TGAAGAATTGTGAGAAGAACTCTACATAGTTAAGACGTAAAGCGTTAATAAATGCACCTAATACTTGGAAAGCGAAGTTTGCAATATGACCAAATATGAATACAATAATTGCAATTACAATTCCAGCGAAAGGAATCATGTTGTTTAACATTTCAGCTAAAATGTTAACGGTCATAGCAATACCACCGGTAGCTAAACATAATGCTAAAAGACGAGCGTAGGATAAGACGTCACCCATGTAACCGAAAATATCCATTACACCGTATGCACCGTTAGCCCATACTAACATTCCAATTGTAGCAACTATTAATATTCCACCTAAGATCATGCCTATCATACCGATTGCAGGCATCATAAATCCTAAAGCGAGTAAGATAATACCAGCTTCGAAAACAAACCAACAAATTTGAGAACCGATTGCCTCTTTCTTGTTTCCGTATCTCAAGTTGTTAATAGCACCTAATATGAATCCTATGTTGGTGTAAATAAGACCAACGATGATAGCTATAATCAAAATAGTATCAGGGTGTACAAATGATTCAACTGCAGGAATTACAGTTGGTAAACGGAAACCAGCAATCCTTTCTGGGAAGTCCCCAATGAAACCGTTGGTTATTAAACCCAGTACAACGGCCCACAGACCAGACCAGATTAAAATCCAACCAAATGAATGCATGGATTCTTTAACTTTTCCAAGACCTTTCAATAATACAACACCAATTGCGGCTACAACTAAACCATAAACTGCATCGGTTAAACAGAAACCGAAGAAGAATGGGAATGTGATTGCAACAAATATTGTTGGATCTAAAGCGTTGTAACGTACTGGAGAGTACATATCTACGAGATATTCGAAAGGCTTTGCATACCATCCATTTTGTTGTAAAACAGGAACATTTTCATCATCAGTACCTTCAACCTCTATTGTTTCAAAGGCACAATGTCCATCAGAACTTTTTTCAACTAATTGTTCAACTTTCTCGGTATCTTTTACAGGTACCCATGCTTCAAGGACATAAGCATCTTTAGTTTGAACAAATGATGAAAGGATTTCGTTCTTTTCTTTTTCATTTTCTAATTGTTCTTTGAGAGCTAATATCTCATCGTCCCATTGTTCAGCGACTGCTCTTAATTCAGATTTAACTGAAGCACGTTCTGATTCAATGGTAAGTAATCTGGAATCAGCATTTGAAATAACGTGTTGAGGAGTACCTTCAACATCTCCTACTTCAATTTTCTCAAAGTCGAATTTACGAAGTGTTGAATAAACATCATCACTAAATTCTTTTAATGTCACTACAGTAATGATTTCACCGTCATCATCATCCATAGGAACAGTAAATACTTCTAATTCATCAGTCAAGTTACTTAATTCTTTTTTGATTTCTGAAGAAGATTCAGCATTAATCCTACCAACAGTAGTAGAAGTGTACTTTGAATCTTTTAAAAGAGCTAAATCCATGTCAAAATTAGATAAACGTTTAGCCAAACTTTTATTAGACTTTAGTTCACTTGTTTCAGCGTCGAGTGCGGCTAATTTACCTTCAATAACACTTGTTTTACTCTCTACTTGTGCTAAAGTATCTTCAGCTTTTTCAATGAAAGCTGGAGTATCCAACTTCTCAATTTCTTTTTGAACAGGCAAATCTGGACTAATAAAAGACATTAAAGTGTCTTTTAACCCATGGCCTTCTGATAAAGAATTTCCTAATAGTTCAGATATACC
>JAGAVZ010000185.1 GCA_017941635.1 Cellulosilyticum sp. | reverse complement strand
TTATAATATTAAATAAAATTTTTGTGATATTATAAAAGTATAAAATGATATAAAATCTAATAAAGGATGGAGGACACAAGATAATATGCTTAATAAGCTTAAAGTATTCTATGAGCAATTTGGAATTATTAAACAAATATTAGTAGTTGTTTTGCTAGTATCTGTTATCCCTATGGTCTGTTTAATTCTCATTACTCAAAATACTATGGGAGAGGCAATGAAAAAACAAACTAAGGAACTTATTGTGTCAAACCTTAAACAATCAGCAAGCCATTTAGATAACTTTATTGAATATTATGATAATATTATTAAATCTGTATATACCAATCAAGAGTATGCTGATCAATTAGAAAAAATAAATACTTGGGATAGTAAAGATTATTATAGTGCCAAAAATTGGATTTTAAATACATTAAGAGATATTTGTTATGTCAATCAGAACTTGTTAGGTGCAGCTATTATTTCAAATAATGAAGAAATTTTATATCATGATACTTTTACTCAGTCGACTAGAAAAAGTATTTTCTTTGATAAAGATATTTTAAGATTAAAGCAAATTATAGAAAGGGAAATAACTCCAACAGATACTACTTATTCTAAAACCTATTATAGTGAGGTTAAAGAAGGGGAAGGAGTACATTATTTTTATATTATCCATAGGCTGATAGACTTTAATCATTATAAAAAAGGAGGCATTGGCTATATTGTTCTTTGTGTTCCAGAAAAGAAGCTTCGTGAAAGTTACTATCAAGAAGAAATTCCTCAGTCCAATGTTTCAATTCTCATTAATCAACAAGGAGATATTTTATCATTTATAAAAGAAGAGCTCATTGGAGAAAATATATACAAGTATCTTAACCAAGATAGGGGAGAAGTAGTTCAGGTATTAGAGAAGTATTTAAAAGAAAAAGATATTATGAAGTATAAAAATTTAGAAGTCAATTATCAATCTATTAGAGATGGAAAATTTATTTTGGTAAATATTCAAGATATGGATTATGCACTTGCTGATGTCAATAAAATGGTTTTTATCGTTATGTTAAGTTTAGTAAGTGTAATGGCTATAAGTGTTTTTATTATCTTTGTATTTTCAAAAAATATGGATCAGAAAGTACGTATTATTATAAATGCGATGAAAAGGGTAGATATGGGAGATTATAATGTCCTAATTTTTCTGGAATCAGAAGATGAATTTGGACAAATTGCAACAAGTTTTAATAGAATGATTCATAAGGTTAAAGTTTCTATCGAGCAGGAAAAAGAGGCTATGAAGAGAGAAAAAGATGCTGAGATCAGGTCTTTAGAAGCACAAATTAATCCACATTTTTTGTATAATACGTTAGATGCGATTAACTGGATAGCCCTAGACCAAGGAGCTTTTTTAGCAAGCAAAATGTTAACAAGTTTAGGTACTATTTTAAGGTATAGTATAAAGAATAGTAATGAAATCGTAAGTTTAAAGATAGAATTACAATACTTAAGAGAATATATTTGCTTACAACAAAGGCGCTTTCAATATTTATTTGAGTGTGAATTAGATATAGAAGAGGATTTATTACACTATCAAGTACATAAATTGCTTTTACAACCTTTAGTAGAAAATACAATAGAGCATGGTTTTCCGGGTAATCAAGAGCAGAATGAAATTAAAATACAGATTAGAAAAGAAGACAACTATCTAATCTTTTTAATTAGTGATAATGGATGTGGAATGTCACTTGAAAAGGTGGAGTATTTTAACCATTATGATTATAGAAAAGATAAAGTTGGATCAAGTATTGGCATATGTAATGTAATCACAAGAATTAAACTTTATTATGGTGAAGAAAGTAAATTTTATATTTTATCTAATGATAGAGGAACACAGGTACGATTTAAGATACCATGTATAGAGATTGATTAGAATCTATGGTTAGGGGGGAGATACAAGGTGAGAATTGTTATTGTTGAAGATGAACCTCAGATTAGGGACGGTTTAGAAAAGGCAATTAAGTGCTATACAACTTATGAAGTAGTTGGAACGGCATCTAATGGAGAGAAAGGCTTAGCGCTGGTTAAGCAAGAAAATCCTGATTTAATCATTACAGATATTCGTATGCCACATATGGATGGTTTAGAAATGCTAAAATATTTATATGATGAAACGGTGAAAGTAAATGCTATTATACTAACAGGTTTCTCAGAGTTTGCCTATGCGCAAGCAGCTATTCGCTATGGTGTATTAGAGTATTTATTAAAGCCAATCGACATGATGAAAATGGTAGAAGTATTGAAGCAGATAGAAATGCGATTAATGCAGTACAAGAAAGAGATTGTTTCTGTACAGCAACTTTTATTGAACATGATGATTAGTGATGACGCGAAAGCAATTGAACTAGAAGAACAGATTAAAGAAAGATTGAGTCTCAAGTGTACAACATTAGTTGATTTATTCTTAATTAAGCCCACTCGTATAGAAAGAGAGATATATGATGAATTGATACAAATATTAAGTCATAAATTAGAGTTACAGTTTGTTGATAACTATCAGATTTATAAACTTTCTAATGAATATGGCATTTTAGTTTGCATTATAGATGTACATCCTAACCAGAATTTAAAGCGTCTTTTTGAGTCTAAGATTTTACCCAACTTATATACTTTGGCTTCTTGCAGTATAACCTATTGTAGATATACACAAGAGTACTCATTAAGAGAGTGTATTATAGATTTAAAACAGCTTTTTCAATATACTTTTTCTTGTGAAACAACTAAAGTGCTTAATAAGGAGTATATAAGTCAATTAAACTTTGAGTCATTAAAGTATCCTAGAGACATTGAAAATAATTTAAAGGGAGCTATTTACAGTAGAGATGAGGAAAAAATAAAAAAATATTATAATCAGTTTGTAGAGACTATTATTTATAGTAGGGGTAAACCCGAAGAGATTAAAGAATATACAGCTAAGATGGCCTATAAACTTTATGGAATGATACAGGAATATGGCCTAGGAGGACAGCTAGAATTTTCTATTCAATATTTATCAAAGATGATGTTAGATAGTAATAATAAACAGGAGCTAGTAAAGTATCTTGATAAAATTAAAATACTTTTAATAGAATCAGAACGCAAAGAAGTAGAGACAGAAAATTTTATAATACTACGTGCTATTGGTTTGATAAGAAGGTATTATCAAGATGATCTTACACTAGCTCAAGTTGCAGATGAAGTTGGGGTTACACCTGAATATTTAAGTAAGTTATTTGTTAAAGAAATTAATATTAACTTTGTATCTTTTCTACGTAACTTCAGAATTAGTGTGGCTAAGAGAATGTTGGACTCTAATAAATATAAGGTTTTTGAAATTGCCGAGCAAGTTGGGTTTCGGGATGTTAAATACTTTAATAAAGTTTTTAAATCAGTTTGCGGTGTATCACCATTAGAATACAAAAAAAGGAATGTGAGGAAAAACATATGTCCTTAATAGATAAGAAAAATTCTATACTTATTATAATAAGCATATTTCTTGTGCTACTTGTAGCATATAGGGGGGGGGGTAGAGGAAGTAAAAAAAGTAGAACATAAAGAAGATCTTACTATTATTGCATGCTATGAGCCAGGCCCTAAGCGTAAAACTTTAAATGAGATTATAGAAAGCTATAAGACTCAGCATCCTCATGTAAAAGTACAAGTAGAGTATTTGTCACCTAATACATATAGAAAAGAGCTAGCCATTCGTATGGAGCAAGGAAAGCTATCTGATATTATCATCTGTGAAAATGTAATAGTACCTGCCCTTATTGATATGGGGATATTGCAGGATATAGATACTTATATAGAAGAAAAAGAAATTTTTAATCACTATACCATGGGACTTTGGGGAAATGCAAGAAGTGATGGGAAATTATATAGTATACCTTTGAGTTATGATCCTTATGTCATGTATTACAATAAGGATCATCTAAAAACAAAAGGGCAAGATGTACCTAAAGATTGGAGTAGTCTATTAGAAGTATGTGAGACTATCTCAAATAGAACTTTTGGTACCCATGCTATAGGCGTTGCTTTAAGGCAAACAGAAGAGGCTACCAATATATTTATACAATTATTAGCTTCAACAGGTGGATCTATACGTTCTCTTAATGATGAAAACGGAATAAAAGTATTTCGATTATTTGAAGAACTAAGTAAAAAACAATGGATCTCTAAAGAATGTATAAACTGGAATGAAATTGATTTAATAGAGGTTTTTATAAATGGAGAGGTTTCTATGATGTTTAATAGATTAAGTGCACTAAAAACTTTACAAGAGCGAGAAATAGGGTTTAACTTTGGTGTGTCAATTATACCTTATGATAAAAAAGAAGCTTATTTATATCATGGTGAAAATATGGCTATCACTGTACAGGCAGATTATGAAGAAGCTATCAAGTTTATAGACTATCTTGTACAAGATAAAGTGACGAAGAAGTTTGCGCAAGAAACAGGTACAATTCCTATTAATATAGACGATGAAACTTTGAATGAGAGCGAAGGAACATTAAAAGAATTGATACAAAATCATATTAAACAAGGTATATCAAAAGGAAGCTTTAACTTGTGGTTCAATATATCTGATGCTATATCACAAGGGATTCGAAATGTTTTAAAAAATGAAAAACAAGTTCAGGAAATTGCAGATGAAGTACAAGATAAAGTGAGTGTTGCTATTATAGAAAATTAAAAAGATTAAGAATTTACACCTTTTATTAAAAAAATATAATTTAAGCATATAAACCTTCAATGATATAATAAATATATCCAAAAGGAAGTGTTTATAACAAGGAGGAGTAAAAATGAATTTAAAAAAATTTATTAGCCTATCACTTGTAGCAACAATGACAATTTCTTTAGCAGCGTGTACATCTACAGAAGCAAGCGGTGATGCTCAGAAAGAAGAGACTGCTCAAACAGGGGGAAAAACAAAAATTACAGTAACTTATCGTGAAGATGGTGCAGCAGATGCTAACCCACTTTATAAGTGGTTACAAGCTGCTTATGAAACTTATGATAAAAAAGATCAAATAGAATTAAATATTGCACCTATCAGTGCATCAGAAGGTGACTATTTTGCTAAGATTGCCTTATCTCTACAATCTGCTGATACTGCACCAAACCTCGTAGCAGAAGATACATTCCAGCTTGCTACAGATGTTGCAGCAGGTTATTTAACAAACTTAGATACTTACCTAGCAGAATATGATGACTGGAATAATGGAGCCTATTTCGATAAGCTCAAAATAGGTGTAACAGCAGCAGATGGTAGTATATACGGTGTACCTTATAGTACAGATACAAGGGGATTATGGTATAACAAAGAGATCTTTAAACAGGCGGGGTTACCAGAAGAATGGGAACCTAGAGACTGGGCAGAAATCATAGAAGCTTGTAAAACAATTAAAGAAAAAGTACCAGATGTTGTTCCATTTTGGTGTAATTCAGGTGTAGCAACGGGAGAAGGAACATCTATGCAAACTTATGAAATGCTTCTCTATGGAACAGGAGAAAGATTAATAGATGAAGAAAGCGGTAAATGGGTCGTAAGCAGTCAAGGAA
The DNA here is from genome assembly GCA_017941635.1 of Cellulosilyticum sp. Classification (GTDB taxonomy): domain Bacteria; phylum Bacillota; class Clostridia; order Lachnospirales; family Cellulosilyticaceae; genus Cellulosilyticum. The sequence continues at coordinate 6,959 of JAGAVZ010000185.1, read as the reverse complement.
TTTTAGATTCATTAAACTTTATCAAAGATATTTATAGTAATAATTTAGGGCCATCTCTTTCTAAAGTGCTAAATGGACAGGCAGGAAATACAGCAGCACGAGAATACTTGCCACAAGGTAAACTTGCAATCCTTTTAGATGGAAACTGGGTTCAAGGTAACTATGGACCAGAAGGTGTATCACCATGGGAAGAATATAGTGAAGTATTAGGTTTTGCACCAATGCCTACTCAGTATGGACAAGATGAAGGAAGTGTTACATTAGCAGGTGGATGGGCATGGTCTATCCCGGAAAAATCAAAGAACAAAGAGGATACATTTGATTTTATTAAACATTTAATGGATCCTGCTGTTTATACTCAAGCTATTATTAATATGGGAAATATCTGTACAAGAACAGATGTAAATGAAGATCCAGCTTATGCAGGACGTCCATTTATGCAACAAGCAACTAACTTCCTCGAAGGTGCAGACTTTAGACCAAAAGATGAAAAGTATAGTCAAGTTTCTACACATATTCAAAGTATGGTAGAAGCAGTAGCTTCAGGTACAAGCCCAGAGGATGCTATGGCGAATTATGTATCAGACGTAACACGTACAGTAGGTGAAGATAGCGTTATGATTAAATAAATCAACTAAGACAAACAAAAGGTAGTAGCATAATGAGGAAAGGGCTATATGCATGCTACCTTTTTGATATAAAAGAAAGGAGCATATAAATGATGGCAAAAGTAAAATATCAGAATGATAGCTGTATAGATCAGCTTAAAAAATCTATATTATTGACTCCTGCAATTGTTTTATTAGTATTGTTCTTTATAGTGCCTATTATATTAACTGTATATTATTCTTTTACCAATTTAGCTTTAACAGGATCAAATGTACAGAACTTTGTTTTCGTAGGCTTAGAAAATTATAAGCGTCTTTTACAAGATCCAAATGTAAAAATAAGTATATGGAATACGATTATATTTTTAATTGGCTCTTTAATTGGTCAACAACTTCTAGGATTTATTATTGCGCTCTTAATGAAGCATAAAAATAAAATTTTTCGTAGTATTATAGGACCTATTGTACTTGCTGGATGGGTTATACCTGAAATAGTTGTAGCGCTATGTTGTCAATCTTTTTTTTCTGATGGAGGTACTTTAAATAGCATATTGGGTTTCTTTAATATAGGTGCTATTGAGTGGCTTTATAGTTTTCCTATGCTAACTGTTATTTTAGCAAATATTTGGCGAGGGACAGCATTTTCAATGATGAATTTTCAGTCAGCCCTAGATGGTGTACCTGCTGATATAGAAGAAGCGGCGAGAGTAGATGGCGCAAGTAAATTTCAGACTTTATTGCGTATTGTATTACCTTGTATTAAAAACACTATTGCAACCAACACCATGCTGAATACATTATCTACGCTAGGTGTATTCGGTTTGATTTACATTATGACAGGAGGAGGCCCTGGTACTTCTACATTAACACTACCTATTTTTATGTATAAACAGGCTTTTGTAAGCTTCCAATTAGGTTATGGAACAGCAATTTCTATGATTATATTAGTCATTGGTATTATTCTAAGTGTCCTTTATACAAGATTAATGAAGAGCAGCAACTAGGAGGGGATAGAGATGAAATGGAGAAAAAGTAAAAAGTTAATTCCTTACATCATTTTAACACTTTTAGCTATATTATTTGTACTTCCTTTACTATGGGTAGTGGTAGCATCATTTGATCCTAATGCCTCTGAGGCTTTAAAAGTTCCTTTAAATATGACTCTTGAAAATTATAAAGCAGTATTACAAGAGCGTACCAATATAAGAGCTTTTGGAATAGGGCTTTTTATATCCCTATGTCAATCTATCTTGGTTGTTATTATTGCTGGTTTAGCTGCTTATCCACTTTCAAGATATGAGTTAAAGTATAAGAATATTTTCATGTATACTATTTTATTTATGACAGCATTGCCTATTACAGCAGTTATGGTACCTGTTTATCAACTTTTCCTGAATATAGGGCTTTATGATAATATCTTTGGACTTATTTTATTTATGACAGCTTCAGCTATGCCTTATGGTATATGGCTAATGAAAAACTTTATGGATAATGTGCCTATAGAACTTGAAGAAGCAGCATGGGTAGATGGAGCAAATGTGTTAGGGGGCATACGTAAAGTTATTGCACCTTTAATGTTTCCAGGGATTTGTGTAGTAGCTATTTATACTTTTTCAGGAAGCTGGGGGAATTTCTTTGTTCCATATATTCTTCTACAATCTATTGAAAAAGCTCCAGCATCTATTAAGTTATACCAATTCTTTGGTCAACACGGTATGGTTGCCTATGGTCAGCTAGCTGCTTATTCTGTATTGTATGCAATGCCATCTATTCTTTTATACGTTTTATCACAAAGATATATGTCTAAGGGCTTTACTATGTCAGGGGCAGCTAAAGGATAATTTAGAATAAGAAGTTAGGGGGATAAAAGATGATTTTTTTAAAAGAAAGAATCAGTAAACTAATCAGTGATTTAGAAGGACTGATTTATCCAAAGCAACAAAGCATCCAAAACTATAAAGTCTATCAGTCAAATGAACGCTTTACAGATATTATGCATTTGGACACATCAACATGGGAAGATTTTTCACATCATCAAATCTGGGGAGGAAATAGAGAATATTATTGGTTTGAAACAGTTATAACAATACCTGAGGAATATGAGGGAGAGTGTGTTATTTATGAATTAAGGACAGGGCGAGAAGGTACATGGGATGCAACGAACCCTCAGTTTACCATTTATATTAATGGTGTTCTAAGACAAGGGCTAGATGTTAATCATAGAGAGGTTATTTTAGCTGAAAAGGCAGTAAAAGGAGAAAAAATGAGAATTGTTTTATCTGCTTTTACAGGCGATCAAAATTTCAGCCTTCAATTAGATTCTACAATAAAAGTATTAGACCGTAAGACTGAAAAATATTTCTATGATCTTTTGGTTCCTTATAATGTAGCTAGACTCTTAAGAAAAGAAGATCAAGTATACATAGAAATTATTACAAAGATTAATGAATCACTGAATAAACTTGATTTAAGAAAACCTTATTCATCAGACTACTATAAGAGTTTAAAAGAAGCACAATATTATATTACAACAGAATTTTATGAGAAACTTTCAGGCAAAAGTGAAGCTATCATGTATTGTGTAGGTCATACACATATTGATTGTGCTTGGCTATGGACTCTAGCTGTGACAGAAGATAAGGTAGTAAGAAGTTTCTCTACTGTATTGGAACTTATGAGACAATACCCAGAGTATATTTTCATGTCTAGTCAACCTCAGCTTTATAAATATGTCAAAAAGAATGCACCTGAGGTTTATAAGGAAATTAAAAAGCGTGTAGCAGAAGGAAGATGGGAAGTAGAAGGGGGGATGTTTGTAGAAGCGGACTGCAATATCTCCTCTGGTGAATCTTTAGTAAGACAGTTTATGCATGGAAAACGCTTTTTTAAAGATGAATTTGGAAAAGATAATAAGATTTTATGGTTACCGGACGTTTTTGGATACTCTGCAGCGCTTCCGCAGATTATGAAAAAATGTGATATAGACTACTTTATGACTACAAAAATTAGCTGGAATGAATTTAATAAGATGCCTTATGATACTTTTGAATGGGAAGGTATTGATGGTACACGTGTTCTAACACATTTCATATCAACAAGGGATTACAATAAAGCAGCTATAGAGGATGGTTTTGAAACAGAACATTTTACAACCTATAATGGATTTATTAATCCAAGCCAAGTTAAAGGTGGATGGGCAAGATACAGTCAAAAGTATTTAAATAATGAAGTCTTAAATTCCTTTGGTTATGGAGATGGTGGCGGCGGACCAACTAAAGAGATGCTAGAAAATCAAAGAAGACTAGAGAAGGGGATTCCAGGATGTCCAAAGACTACCATGAGTACTGCGAGACAATTTTTTGATACATTAAGTGATCATGTCAAAGAGCATAAATATCTTCCTTCATGGGTAGGGGAACTCTATTTAGAGTATCATAGAGGGACTTATACATCTATGGCACGTAATAAAAAGTATAATAGAAAATCTGAATTTGCTTATGAAAATGCAGAGTTCTTTGGAATACTTCATCAAGTTTTAAATAATGGAGATTATCCAAAAGAACAAATTCATGATGGGTGGGAAGTGATTTTAAGAAATCAATTCCATGATATTCTTCCAGGATCCTCTATCAAAGAAGTTTATGAAGACTCACAAGAAGAATATATTCAAATTTTAGGAGACTGTAAAAAGATAACAGATGAGATGCTTACAACGCTTACGAGTCATATTAAAGCACCTCAATACAGTGTAGTAGTTTATAATCCTAATAGTTTTGAGGGGAGAGGTATTGTAACCTTTGAATGTCCAGAGATGATTAAAGTGCCGGTGCTTTATGATGGGGATCAGATTATGGAAGCTCAGCATATGGGAGACAATCAATATGCATTCTTCCTAACCCATGTTTCACCTAAAGGTTATAAGAGTTTTGGCATAAAAGAAGGAGAAGTAAAAGCAAAAAGTACCCTTCAAGTTTCCACAAGTAAAATGGAAAATGATTATGTGAAAATAGAACTAAATGAATTAGGACAGATTAAGAGTATCTATGATAAAAAAGCTCAAAGAGAAGTACTTAAAAGAGGGCAATGTGCAAATGTCATTATGACCTATGAAGATAGGCCGCATAATTATGATGCGTGGGATGTCAATAATTATTATGTAGAAAAGAGTTGGGAAGTCGATGAAGTTGATGAAATAACAGTAGTGGAAGAAGGTCCGGTACGTAGTGGAATAAAAATAGTAAGGACTTATTTAGAATCTAAGTTTATACAGTATCTTTATCTTTATGCAGACTCTGCAAGAATAGATATTAAAAATGAAATTGACTGGAAAGAAAATCATCTTTTTGTGAAGACCTTATTTCCTGTAGATATTCATACAAGTGAAGCAACTTTTGATATTCAATATGGAAATGTAAAACGTCCAACTCACTATAATACTTCTTGGGATTTTGCGAGATTCGAAGTATGTATGCATAAATGGTTAGATGTATCAGAAGATAATTATGGTTTATCTGTATTAAATGACTGTAAATATGGTGCAAGTGTCCATGATGGCGTTATAGGAATCTCTATGCTCAAATCAGCAACTTATCCAAACCCTGATGCAGATAAAGAGTTCCATGAATTTACTATTTCTTTATATCCTCATACAGGAGACTGGAAAGATGCAGGGACAGTCCAAGAAGCTTATCGGCTCAATAATCCATTAATAGCTCAAGTTAAACTCAATGAGGATGGAGAACTTGTACCTGAATTTTCACTTGTAAAAGTGGATCAAGATAACGTCATTATAGAGGTTGTGAAGCAAGCAGAAAATAGTGATGAAATGATTGTGCGTCTTTATGAATGCTACAATAGAAGAACACCTGTGGAGATATCTTTCTATGCTCCTATAGTAAGTATTAAAGAATGTAATCTACTAGAAGAAGAGGGGGATGCAGTAGATTATGCAAATCAGACAGCACATTTTATGATTCAACCTTACGAGATTAAGACCTTTAAAGTAAGATTAGACCATTAAAAAAGTAGCTGCTTTTTACATATATTAACGTATTGTGATAGTTAAATTTACAAATTGAAAATACTATAACATTATGGTATAGTCCCATTGATATCGAAAAATATCTTATGAATAGGGAGACAACACCATGTTAGAGCTTAATCATTATTCTATCCATGAAAACTTAGATGTATCAGAACTTTTTTCTTGTTACTTATGTGATTATCGATGATATTTATCATCAGATTGTTCCTGATGAAGTACGTTTTAGACGGAATTATACTCAAGCTAAACTGTCTAATAGCGAGGTGGTTACCTTTGCCATTGTAGGTGAATTACAAGGTATAACATCTGAAAATGCTTGGATTGGGTTTATTCCGTAAGAATTACAAAGATCTTTTTCCTAACCTTTGTGATAGAACACGTTTTAATAGAACAAGGCGACATTTGAGCGCCGTCATAGATACCATAAGAAATCACATCGGAAGCTATCTAGGCTATTCTAACGCATTAGTTCTTATTGTTGATAGCATGCTTATTCTAGTCTGAGAATTCGGCAGAGCACATTTTGCAAGGTATTTTAAAGAACTAGCAAGCTATGGTTACTATGCTTTTAAAAAAGACTTACTATGGTTTTAAGTTACATGCTATGGTTACTTTTGATAGTTTCATCACCAATATCACTGTAATACCAGCTCATATAGATGATCACGAAGCATTATGGGAAATATCATCTCATAATCCTCAAGTTATGGTATTAGCTGATAAGGGTTATATTGGTGATAAATTATCTGAGATGCTTGAGACTCAGAGTGAAATGAAACTAATGGCATTAAAACGCGGGAATAGTAAAATCCCTTATCCAAAAGACATAAGAGACTGGATTAGTAAGCATCGTGGATGAATAGAAATTACATTCTCGCAACTGGTAGAACAGCTCAATATAGATAAAGTTCTAGCACAATCGGTTAAAATAATGCTTGGATTAGTGCTAAAGACTTTGGATCATTTTAAGGAGGAAATAATATGCTACATACAAGCATAGAACTTAATCAAGTTTTTAAAGGACTAGGGAGCCATGAACAAGGTGCTACACTACATACTTATGTGATAGATAATAGCCCTGAAGTAGATATGGATAGAGTAAGACCAAGTATTATCATATGCCCAGGAGGTGGATACGGCTTTACATCAGATCGAGAAGCTGAGCCGGTAGCTTTAGCTTTGGTAGCAGAAGGATATAATGCTTTTGTATTAAGATACAGTGTAAGTCCTAGTCAGTATCCACAGCAACTTTTAGAAGTTTCAGCGGCTGTAGCTTATGTAAGACGTATGGCAAAGGTATGGCATGT
>JAGAVZ010000184.1 GCA_017941635.1 Cellulosilyticum sp. | reverse complement strand
TAAATATATTTAGTATTAGGTAGCTAGTGCGCCAAAGGCAGAATTTTTGGACTGTTTTGACCTTTTTATTAATCTATGCTAAACTCCATTTTGTTGTTTAATGATACAGAAAGGAGAGCCAAAATGACTTGTGAATTAACAAGCGGGTTATTTATCACAGACCTCACTAAAGAGCAATGTGATTCAATCAAACAGGATTTAACTTTTGATAACCCCGAATTTTTAAATGCGAAAAGATATTCAAGGATTGACCCTAGATATATAACTATCCCGAAAACCATAAGTTATTACCATGAGGGAACTTATGAACAGGGCGGTGAAGAGAAAAGATATATTTCCGTTCCGATGGGAGTTGATTTATATAAATATACTGATGACATAAAATTTATTGAGTGCCGAAAGACTACAGATGTAAAATTTCCGCAGTTTCAGCTTGATTTGAGACAGGTACAAGCCGAAGCCGAAAAAGTCTACCTAGAGAATCAAGGAAACCCTTATAAGCCAAAATCTTTAATTCAGCTACCAACAGGAAAGGGAAAGACTATTCTTGCTTTACACATAGCGAAAACCCTCGGGCAGAAAACTTTAGTCCTAGTACACAAGAATGACCTTGTGACAGGATGGCAGAAAGATATAAAGCAGTGTTTCGGTGATGAAATAAAGTGCGGGCTGATAAAAGCTAAAAGCAGAATAATAGGTGAGCAGATAACTATATCCACAGTACAGACATTGAGTAGATTAGGTGAACCTGTGAAGAGTGCTTTATTCACAGCTTTCGGGCTTGTGATTGTAGATGAAGTACACCACATAGGAAGTAATGTGTTTAATATACTTAATGAGTTTCAATCAAGATATAAGCTAGGACTTTCAGCCACACCTAAGAGAACTGACGGAAGAAATTATGTATTTGATTTATTCTTAGGTGGGCTTGCATATAGGTATGTGCCTACAAAAGATGATGAGGATATACTTCCTGTTACTGTTAGGGTGAGAAATTCCCGCGCGAAATATTTACCTTTTCTACATGAGGGGAAAGTATTTAACAGCGCAGATTTTTCGGAGAAAGAACTACCTAAGAAAATAAACTATATAGAGGATATGCCTTATAAGAGCAGACCAAAAATCCCTTTTCTTATAATAGATAGCCATTTAGTAGAAAGTCCGAGACACTTGGTTCAAGTGTGCCATGACATTCTTACTAACTACAGATTAGGGAAGTCCTGTATTGCTTTCTTTACCCAAAAGGAGCATATCAGACAGTACTACAGATACCTTTCTAGGTATGTGCCGAAAGAAGAGATAATAACTTATTATGGTGATGCCAAAGAAAAAGATGATGCCATGCTTGAAAAAGCGGAGAGCAAGAAAGCACTAATAACTTTAGCGACATACAGTAAAGCTACAGAGGGAACTAATGTAAAAGCATGGGAAGTGGGTTTCTTTGTTTCTTCCATTAATAACAGTAAGAATGTAGAACAAGCTGTCGGAAGAATCCGCAGAAGCAAAGAGGGCAAGAAAGAAGCTATACTTTATGACTACAGATTTAATGACAGTTATTCAGTAAGCAGACATGGAATTACAAGAGATAAAACCTATAAAACACTGGGATTTACCATTGAGGGAAAGACTATGAAGAAAGGTTATTTTAACAGAGGCTATATTTGACTCAGATGACTAATCGAGTTATTATATTATAGTAATTTTGTTTCAGAAAGGAGAATCAAATGGCATTAAAAGCATTAAAGAAAAAGACGGTTTATACTGTCGAGATGGCAGAACAGATGGCAGTAGAGTATGATGAGATTTCAAAGCACATAAAGATGCTTGAGGAAAAGAAGAAGAAGCTCGCTGATTCCATTAAAGAGTGTGCATCTGAGATAGGCGTTAAGTCTTCAAATGGAAATTACTATCTCAATACTGCATCCTTTGTAGTTGGAAAAGAGTCTGCTACTTCCACAAAACTTAATCAGGACAGGGCGCTTGAGTTTGTTAAGAAGACCAAGGCGCTGAAAGACTGTGTGCAGAAAGTAGAGGTAGTGAATGAAGCTACTCTTGAAGAGCATTATAAGAACGGAGATATTTCAGATGAAGATATGAAGAATCTCTGTGATTATAAGACTACTTTCCGTGTATCTGTTAAGAAGAATGAGGAGATGCCCGAAGTTCAGCAGACTGCGGCTTCAAGAAAGAAGAGGTAAATCATGTTAGATTTACCCTACAATTCAAGAAAGCCTGTAGAGTATACAGATGAAAATACAGGATATAAGACGATGCTCTATCCTATAGGAGCGTTAGCCATGAGTTTAGG
>JAGAVZ010000183.1 GCA_017941635.1 Cellulosilyticum sp. | reverse complement strand
GCAATATTTAAACTTGCATTATAATCAGCATTAATTTTTAAACCACATTCTTTACAAATAAATGTTGCCTGGTCTATTCTGTTCTCTTTATCTACATTACCACACTTACTACATTTTTGTGAAGTATAGATTTCATTCTTAATTCTTCTAAACGTTCTCTCATAGTCGCGCTCCTTATTGTCTTTTATAAGTTGAGATTATTCCTTTTCTATCTACGTTGAATTGTAATACGTTCTGTTTAGTCTTTCCTATGTTGTAAATTTCACTTAGGGTATTAACATACTCTATAGCATTAGACATTAGTTGAAGTCTATTCCAATATCCTTTGTCTAGCTGCTGGATCATACGCTCATGTTCGTATTCTGTAATAGAAAATATCTTTTTAATAGCTGACTTGAAGCTTCTATGCCCGAAACAAGCTGCCTTTTTAAAATCAGTATACCATTGGTATTTTAAATAAGCTGTATCAAAATCACTACATACTAAATTCCCTGTTTTGAAGTCTTTCTCGCTGCTAAGTTCCATGAATAACCTTGCATCCGATAAGCTGCATCCAGTTACAGTTTTGAAATACTCTAATTTAGCATATTCAGGGTAATCTTGTGCTAAAAATGAATCGTAATAAGCTTCCGCGCCCCACTTACTAACAACAGTATTAGCATTAACAATATCTTTTATATTAATATCTTCAATTATAGTAAAGTATAAATCTAAGTTGTTTTCTTTACAAAGATACCATCTATGCTGACCATCCAGGATGTTCATGGATTTATCTACAATTATTGGAATAGGTAATTGTTTCTCCTGGAAGGATCTTTTAAGCTTAACCACTTGTTCCATGTTAATAGTTCTGTTTCCCTTAATTAAATTGAATTTATCATAATCTCTCGTCTTGAATACTTCTCCTACTACTTCTTTTTTCATTTGTCTACTCCCCTTTATTTAGTATCTTCTTATATTTGTTTTCCATTCTTACAGCTAACTTACAAAATCCATATTTCCCTGACATATATGTTCCTCTAGCTATACTTATATATCCTTTTTCTGCTAGTTTCTTTAAGTGATTCGTGTATCTATCTGCTACCGTGGTAAGCTGTTTGAACTCATTTATTTCTTTATGTATTGCTACTAGGTTAATAATATAGTAATCTTTTCCATAGGCTTCAATCTTTTCCTGATTTCCTTCCTCTAAGTTTGTTGCTACCCAATTTAGGACCAGCATTTCTGATAGGTTTAACTTTTCTTGAAGAACTGTATATACATCATATTTACTTAAATCTTCATACCTTGTTTTCTTCATTTTTGGTAACTCCTTTTCTAATAATTTTTAATCAAAAGTGTTGACTTTAAGCAGCGAAGCGGCCATACTACAGCTAATTCCTGGACACGTTACGAGTTATAGTTTGCCCTTGAAAACAGGACAACAAAACCCTACAGCATAAAACCATTGTATCACTGAGAATTACTTCCTTTGTTATCAATATGCTTTAACGCCTACAAATACGCCCTATAGCCGCCTGTAATTATTACAGTTACATATCGTCCTGAATCGTATGATCCGCCCACTACACTTTTGATTGTTGCTCCTGGAACGCTGGGAGTGATTGTATCTTACCCAGCTGACGACAATAGATATATAGGAAGCAATACCTATCGCCGAGGGATTTTCTAGTCGGTCCCTACCCACAGTTTTATATTTGAGTGCCTTTACTGTTATATTTTGCACTTCTCTTCCTTGAATTTCAAGAAAAATCAATTTTTATTTTATTTTTTCTGTTTTGGTGTTGACTTTACGACAAAATTCGATATAATAAAAAGCGTGGTGAATAAAGCGTGGCTTGATTGTCGTCTTTTGATTAACTCGACTTTTAAGTTTCACACTTATTTTGCTATTAATATCTATATAATTATTTTTTATTTCAGGTCTAGCATTAAAGCTTGGCTGAATCAATTATTTTACGAGCGAGGGGTATTCCCTTTGCTACTTGGCTAAGTGAGGCTGTGGAAAACTTTGGTCGGTCATACACAACTCACACTTGACATATTACAACATTTTCAGACAAGAAACAAGTATTATTTTAGTTTTTTGTCAAATTTTTTGGAATTTTGGGCG
>JAGAVZ010000182.1 GCA_017941635.1 Cellulosilyticum sp. | reverse complement strand
TTTTGCTAAATACCAAGTGCTACCTTTTCCATCTAAATACTCTTGGACTATTTTTTTCTTAAATTCATAACTATATTTTGCCATGCAAAAACCGACCTCCAAATCGTTAGATTTTTGGTCTAACTTTTTGGGGTCGGTTCAAAAATTAAATGTTTCCCTGGGTCTTTTATATTGTTTTATATCAATGCTTACTATTTTGTTAATTTTTAAAACGATAGTAATATGGCGCTGTAGTATGGTTAATTGCCTTAAAAACATAGCCTTCTTTTGTGTAATAAGCAATAATTTGGTCTAAAGCAGCACAAGTATTTTGATTGTTAGAATTACAGTGTGCAAGAATAATGCGTCGAGTACTTTTATCCATGCATTTCTTAGAATTTTCAAGGAAACATTGCGGTGAGAGATTACCCTTTATGCCATCTTGTAAATCCACGTTCCAATCATAAATTAAATAGCCACTTTCACAAAGTTTGTTATAAAAATTTTTATTCAATCTACCTGCACTCCCCCCAGGGAAACGGATCACTTTGATATCTAAGTTTGTTCCAAGGACTTCGTTGATAGTAGATTTTGTCTTATCCATTTCTGCAATAAAGTTTTCAGGGGATTTATAGATAATTTTAAAGTTATGGCTATAGGTATGCAGACCAATACCATGACCTTCATCGTAAATACGTTTTAAAATGGTTTCTCGACCTTTAATTTCTTTACCAACTATAAAAAAGGTTGCTTTGACATTATTTTTTTTGAGCTGATCTAAAATCTGATCAGTGATTTTAGGTGTTGGGCCATCATCAAAGGTAAGATAGACCACTTTTTCCTCAGTTTCTGTAGCTTCCATGGAAGTAGCCATTGTAGGAAGTGAAATTGAGCAGAAGAGTATAAGTAGTAATAAGAAAGGATAACAAGTTTTAATTAATCGATTCATTTTAGTACCTCTTTACATCATTAGTCGTATAGTTAAATATATTATGGGCATATTTATAATAAATTATTGAAATATTTTCATGTAGATAAAAGTTGTGTTAAAAAAGAAAAATCTTATTTGAAAAAAGTCGATTTAAAGCAATATCTTTCATATTAAAGATTTACCCATCAATATACTGAAATGGGACAGGGGTTTTATACAAATCAATGGCATGACAGATAAAAACAAAAGGATTATTGAGTGCATTATTAAAATGGGGCATCAAATAGATATAGAAGTGGTGGCAGAAGGTGTGGAAACACAAGAACAAATAGCATTTTTGAAACAAATAGAATGTGATATTGTACAAGGTTACTATTATGTAAAATCGATGAGTATTAAAATGTATGATGAATATATAAAGAAGAAACCTAATGAGTAAAAAATAGGATTTAGATAGGTACATAGGCGAATTAGAAAATAATCTTTTTAGAGATTTTATTGTATTCTTTGAGCTTAGGGGATATAATAAATAATAAGAGTTAAGTGGGGGGAAGAATATGACATTAAAGTATTGTTCATGTTGTGGGAAACCAATAGTAAGAATTACAACCAAAACAGCACATTACAAAGCAGTGTGCTTAGATTGTGAAATCACCTATAAATTAATTAACGGTGCTTCAGGGGACGAAGTAATCAGAATGGCAACAAGTTCGCCATCACAAATGACAGAAGCAGCCATGAATAAAAAGTAAATTTGGTGAAAAGCTATTCTCAATCCCTAACTTAAAGTTGGTATTGAGGATTTTTAAATTATAGGAAAATAGCTAATGGTGGGGAAGTAGACTGAACTAAAGAAGGAGACAAACATGAGATATGACTACATACCAGAGGTAACAGGTAATTTAAGAAAAAGTGATTTAAAAGTACCGGAAGCTATCCGAAAATGCACAGGTATTCGCATATTTGGTAAACGTATTAAATCCTTTATATTTACTACCGATGTAGCCATTATAAAAAATACAAATGCAGATGCAGTATTAGCTGTGTATCCATTTACACCACAACCGGCTATTTCACAAGCGATACTTTCTGTTTCAGATATTCCAGTAGTATGCGGTGTAGGTGGAGGTCTAACATATGGCATGCGTTCAGCAAATATTGCACTTCATGCAGAGTTCCAAGGTGCTATTGGTGTTATTTTAAACGCGCCAGCTCCAAATGAAACCATTAGAAGTGTAAAAGACCACATTGATATTCCTGTTATTGCTACAGTTATAACAGCTCGTTCGGATATTAAGGGCAAGATTGAAGCAGGTGCAGATATTCTTAATGTAAGTGGTGGTAAAGCAACGGTAGAAATTATCAAAGAAATCAGAGCATCGTATCCTGATATTCCAATTATTGCAACAGGTGGTTCAACAGAGGAAAGTATTATAGAAACTATTGAAGCTGGAGCAAATAGTATTATTTATACACCACCAAGTATTTCAACGTTATTTAGAGGTAAAATGAGTGATTATCGTGAGGGTGAATTAAACGAATAATGCATTAAAAAGCTAAAATAACCTTATAGCAGTAAGGGACTTTTGGCTTTTTCTTTTATAAAAAAGAAATATAAAAAGAGAAGCCGTAGGGTCGTGACTCCTACGGCTTTTAAATATATTGGTTCTTTTTTAGTGACTCAGTTTATCTTGAGTAGTACTCAACGATAAGTTGTTCATTGATTTCAATAGGTAACTCATCACGAAGCGGCTCTCTTGTGAGAGTACCTACTAATTTCTCACGATTTACGCTAATATATGGTAAATCGAAAGGTGTTTCTTGCATATTGTTTACAAAAATTTGAAGACCTTGAGATTTCTCTTTAAGAGAGATTTGATCCCCTACTTTTACTGCATAAGATGGAATATCCACCTTTTTACCATTTACTAAGAAATGTCCATGGTTAACCATTTGTCTTGCTTGGCGGATAGAACGAGCAAATCCCATTCTATAAACCATGTTGTCTAATCTTTTTTCAAGAGCTGCTAAGAAAATTGGACCAGGGTTGCTACCTGTACGAAGGGCTTTATAGATGTATTTTGCAAATTGTTTTTCAAGTACACCATAGTATGCTCTTAATCGTTGTTTTTCAAGTAGTTGTACACCATAGTTTGATAGGTTCTTTTTGTCCCTACTATTTTCTTGTGTTGCTCGGTCCATTGCTTTAGGATGGCCTATAACATTTAAGCCAAGGCGTCGGCACATCTTAAAGCGAGGTCCATTCATTTTTGCCATATTGTCCTCCTGTTCTGAATAATAAGCTTATTATGTTATATATATTAACATTTAAAAATAAAAAATGAAAGTCATTTTCAATAAAAAGTTTTAAAATAGCAATATGCCTATATATAACAGATATAAAGAATAATAAATATAAAAACTAACAAAAAAAGTGGATTAATATACAGAAAATTTAGACTGGAATAAACATAAAGATATAGACCACTCATAAGTGGTCTATATCTTTATGTAAGTTGAATTAATATGTATTTTGAGAGCTAAAAGAGATGAAAGCCCTCTTAAACCAAGCTATTGCGGATAGATTATCAAGAGGCTTAACGAAACTTTTGAATAACAGCAGCTAATGTGCTTCCCATTTGAAGTTGACCGCATTCATTACTTGGATGAATACTATTAGCAGCATCAGTAACGAAATTTGTAAAACCATTAATGATTTCATTTTTCTCAATATAATTATATCCATGTGTAGCATCTAAAGTAAGTGTCATAGGTGCAATATAAATTTGACGTGCTAAGGCTTCGTCTGTATCAAATGCTTCAAGAAGTTTTGAGGCTACATATTTAACACGTAAATCGTATTCTTTGTAGAAAGTTTTCGTTGAAGCAGTTACTAAACTTGCATTTGGTGCAATCGTTGGTGTGCAAAGGATGATTTTGATGGATGGATCGTAAGTTTGGATAGAATTAATCATTTCATTAAGACGGTTTATAAATAAATCGATTTCTGCAATTTCTTTATTGTATCCAAATTCATTTGCTCCTAATAAAATACTAACATGTGTAGGTGTACCATTAGTAAAAGCTGCTTTATAGCGATCCATATATTTGGTAAAGTTAAATTCAAATTGTGTTGGTTGAATCATCATTGTTTGCCAATCAAAACCATTCCATTCTATCCATTGTGAGCCTTCAGGCAGTGTAGGATCTACCATAACATCACCAATGATAGGATATTTATAATATCCATTTTCATCGTATAAAAATTCTCCTTCATCCATCCAGCCCCTGGCAATTTTTTGGAAACCATTATAAGCAGGATCATTTGGTGCTGTATAACAAATAGCTTTCCAGTCTCTCGTATTTCCTTTATAGTGAGCACCAGAAACATCTGTTGGAAAAACAAATGGACTATCTAATTGAGCAGAGTCAATGTAGGTAAAGTATTTTTCTAGAGTCCATCCACCACGACCTTCACGAACTGGAATGCCATCTGTTGGATAGTATCTTGTTCCCAAGGTAGTTACATTAGGAATACTATTTACGACTTGAGAAAGATAAACACCAGCTCTTGTTAAACTATCACCAATAGGAAGTAGTCTAACCGGAGTTGTATTGCTATTATCTACGAGTTCAACAGTCATAGATTGGGTTGTACGACCTCTATCTGTACGAGTAGTAAAATCAATAGTAAAAGGCTCGTTAGGCAAAAGAGAGTCATCAGATAAAGTTTTGTATAACCAACGTCCAGTTAAACATTGTCCATATGAGCTATAGCCGCTCATCATGAAATGATCAGATAAAGTAAGAAGGGCATTTCTATAAAAGATATTAAGACGCTCTCCCGAAGTGGCAGATCCTTTTAATACATATAAATTTCTAGGTAGTAAAAGCTTGTCTTCTGTAATGTACTGAGTGTAATCAATAGAAACTTCGGTTTCTTTTTCACTAATCTCCGTGATAGCAGTAGGAATAGAGAGGCCTGGTAAAGTAGTGGCCATTAAAGGTTGCGTGCCCATTATCATAAATGTTGTAAGAAGACTTAGTTTATGAATGTGTTTTTTTAGTAACATAAAGTTTCACCTCCAAAAGATAGTTTAGCTTGAAAAGTGTGATTTTACAATGAAAGTTGATAAAAAGTTACAAAAATATAGGATAAAGAAATTTTGGAATTGAGTCTAATTAGTCTTCTTGACGTTCTTTTCTTTAATATATAGTACAATTGATGAAATTGTTAACTAATATAAATTAAGAAAAATACTGATATATATAGTATTTGTAAGTGAAGTTATTTATATGAAAGTAGTATAATTAATAAAAATGTAATAATTAGTTAACAAAATGTAGATATAATAGAGAAATGATATTTAGTTAGGGAAAAATTAAGAGAAGAAGGTGAGAGTATGACAGCATTTAAGGATAAAATGAAAGAAAATAAAAAAGTAGTACAAGTGGCAGTTGGGGGCGTTATTGTTACATTAGTTGTAGGAAGTTTAGTTTGGGCTGGGACTAGAAAAAATGCTTATTCAGTTATGATAGATGGAGAAGTCGTAGCGGTTGTTCAAACGAAAGAAGAAGTGAATAAGGCTTATGAAGAAGTAGTGGCATCTTTAAAACAAGATGCAGGTACAGATATAGCTGTTAAAGAACAAATTGAAGTTGAAGCAGTACATAGCAGCAAAAAGGAATTGAGTCAGTATGATACATTAGTAGAGGCGTTGGAACAATCTATTAGCTATGATATTGAGGCATATGAAATTTTAGTAGATGGGACTTCATATGCAGTGGTAGGGAGTGAAAAAGAAGCCAATAGTGTATTGGAAAATATTGCCAAGGGTTACTTGCCAAGAAAAGGGGAGGTAACATTAGGTGAAAATGAAATAACTGATTCTTTAGAGGCTAAGTCTTCAGAAAATAAAGAAACAGGTAGCTCTAGTAAAGAGACAAAAGAAGCCGTAGAAAAAATGCAAGATGCAACGGAAGTCATTGAAGTAGAAGAGGCACTACCTAATGAAGAAGTGGCACGTATGATTTATGTAGATTCTTTTAAAGTAGAAGATGGACCAGCTCCAGAAGGAGAAGGTCAAAAGATTAGACGTAGTGTGGGAAGTTTTGATTTCAATGAAGAAGTTATGGTTAAAAATGTTTATGTAAATAAAGAAGATGTATTAAGTGAGACAGAAGCAGAAAAACAGTTGTTAGCACCAGTACTAGAGGTTATAGATTATACACTAGTTGAAGGTGATAATACTTGGGATATTGCAATGCAATTTGGCATGAGTGAGGAACGTTTACTAGAATTAAACCCTGAAATAGGGGATGAAACGAAACTGCAAATCGGTCAAGTGATTAAGGTAGAGAAGGCAACACCTGTTTTATCTATTACAACTGTTGAAGAAGCTACGTATAAGCAAGTGATTCCAGGAGACATTGAATATGTTGTATTTAGTAACTTATACGAAGGTCAAACAAAGGTCTACCAAGAAGGTAGTGACGGATTAAAAGAAGTTACGGTATCTGTGACAAAGGTAAATGGAGAAGAAGTAGGTCGTGAATTAGTATCTGAAACGGTTATTTCAGAACCAGTTACTAAGGTGATTGGATATGGTGTGAAGAAAAAACCTGTTGAACAAGAGACAACTGTAAGTAGTGGAAATGGTGGCTATATTCACCCACTTAAAGGAAGTGGATATATTTCTTCGGGATATGGTTCTCGTTGGGGCAGTTTCCATAAAGGAATGGATTTCGCTGCGTCAGCAGGTACACCGATTTATGCATCAGCAGCAGGAAAAGTTGTTTATTCAGGATACAATGCAGGTGGATATGGCAATCTGGTTATTATTGAACATAGTAATGGTGCCCAAACCTACTATGCTCATTGTAGTAGGTTATATGTTAATGTTGGAGATAAAGTATCTCAAGGGCAACGTATTGCAGGTGTAGGTACAACGGGAAATTCAACGGGAAATCACTTACACTTTGAGATTAGAATTAATGGAAGTCCAGTCAATCCATCTAAGTATTTATAGGATTATAAACTAAAGACAAAAAGAAATGTCGAAACCTGAAAAAACACTTTGTAAACTTTCCAGATTTTGGTATAATAACTAAGGCATAGAATATCAGATAAAAGCAGTGTAAGGAGCGACATCATGAGAAAGAAAATTAGTATAATGCTGCTTGTAGGATATTTAATATGCCAAAGCAGGGGGATGCTACAGGCACAGACGTTAAATATAGATGGACAGGTGGTTGCTTATTCACAAGCACCTATTGAGCTTTATGTTAATCAAAAGCTCATCCAAACAACTGTTATGGACCCGGTTGTTATCGATAATAGGGTATTAGTGCCGTCCAGAGAAGTTTTTGAGGCAATGGGGGCAAAGGTAGGCTGGGATAATGCTACAAAAAAAGTAACAATTGAATATAAAAACCAAACAATCATCTTAATTGTAAATGATCCAAAAGCCTTTATTAATGGAAAAGTAGCTGAGATGGATGTTCCAGGAAAAAATATTAATGGAAAAGTTATGATTCCGATTCGCTTTGTAAGTGAAGCAATGGGAATGAACGTGAAATGGGATTCAGCCAATAGAAGCGTATGGATTGATGAGCCTGTTGATGGAAGTACAGAAGTGACACAAACACCCAATGTTCAAAATGTTGTAACAAGTGCTAAGAGTACACAATTTGTGGCAAGTATTGTTGCTAGTTCAGCTATGAAGGATATTCAGGTATTTACACAAACAGATAAAGTAATTATTGATATTCCAAATAGTAAATCTTTATTAAATAGAACGATTGCGCCTGTAAGTAATATGTATGTAGCAAATATTAGAACAAGCCAATTCACAGCAGATACAACACGTGTTGTATTAGATTTAAATACGCCAGTTAATGTTTCAACAAATTACTCAAGTGACTGCAAATCTTTCCATTTAACACTGACAAGTAAAAATGGAAGCAGTGCCTTACCAGAAGGGGACACAAGTAATGGAAGTAGCAATAATGACTCGAGTAATAATGGATCCGGCAATACTGGTTCAGAAAGCGGTGATTCAAATACTGGCGAATCAAACAATGGAACAAGTAGTGGAACAACAAGTCAAACAATGACCTATACAGCGGGTTCAAAACCAAAATTAACTTTACCGGGAATTACAACAAGTAAAGTTAAAGTAACAGATGACTATCGTAATAAAATATTAACATTAGATTTAGGTGCAGATTATAGCAAAACCATTCCAAATAAAGTACTTAAACCAAATGATGCCTATGTAGATTCTATTACTGTGGAAACAAAAGGTACAACAAAGGTTAAAATTGTAACCAATAAAATCTATACTTATAATTTAACAAGCTCAAATAATCAAGCTGTTTTTGAAATGGTTAGACCAAAAGAGAAATATAGACAAATTGTTGTTGTTGATATTGGCCATGGGGGATCAGATAGTGGTGCAGTAGGTAATGGTTTAAGGGAAAAAGAAATTAACTTTAATCAGGGGATGGCATTATATAGACTATTAGAGGCAGACTCAAATATTAAGGTTTATATGACTAGAGAAACAGATGTGTATGAAACACTGAAGTTTAGAGCAACATTAGCAAATGAAATTGAAGCAGACTTATTCGTAAGTATCCATAATAATTCAGCAAGTTCAACAGTAACAGGGACTGAAACGTTATATTATCCAAGCACCACTGATAAAAGAGGTGAAAAGATTGCTAAACTTGTACAAGATGGTATTATCAAAACTTGTGGTACAAAGGATAGAGGTATTAAACCACGCACCGATTTATTCGTTTTAAATAGTACCAATATGCCAGCTATTTTAATTGAGACAGGATTTATTTCGAATGCTAGCGAAGCACAGCTTATTAATAATGCAGTGTTTATTGATAAATGGGCTAAGAGCGTATATGGATCAATTGTAGAAGGCTTTAAGTTATTACAAAGATAAATAGATGATATGCTATGTCAAAAATAAAAAAGTTCTAGGATATGAAGAAATATCGTAGAACTTTTTTGTTATAATAGCGGAAATATTTATAAAGTATTTATGTACTTAGCGTATAATAAGCTATAAAATAATAAGATAAGTAAAAATAAAGTATAAAAAACATAAATGGATTAATAATCAAATATAAAATATATAGGAGAGAGGATTTAATATATGGGTTTTGAATTTCTTGTAGGACCAATAGTAGGTGCAGTAATAGGAGGTATTACAAATAGTTTAGCAATTAAGATGTTATTTAGACCTATTAATCCCGTTAAAATTGGAAATTATACACTTCCTTTTACACCTGGGGTTATTCCTAAAGAAAAAGCGCGTATCGCACATAAAATTGGACAGGTTGTAAGTACAGAATTATTAAATGAAGAAGTATTAGCGTCTTGGTTATTAAAAGAAGAGGTGTATAAGCAAATAGAACAAGGTATTGATCATTATTTGAAAGAATATGTGCAGGATAAAAAAACTTTACAAGATTTATTAATCGAAACAGTTGGTAAAGAGCGTAGTACGTATTATATTTGTGAAGTAGAAGAACAGATTACAGAAAAACTCTATAATAAAGTAGTCAGCATGGAACTTGGAAAATTAGTTATAGAGAAAATTCATATTGCCTATCAGGAAGGTAAATTTGGCAATATATTAGGACCAATGAGTTTCTTTATTAATGATAACTTGGTCGAAAGTATCGCAGCTAAGATTGAACCGATCATCTCAAAATTTATTGAGGATGAAGGGGAATCTATCATTCGTCAAAAGGTTGAAGAAGAAAGTGAGCAGCTATTAAGTACAAACTTGGATACTCTAGCTGAAAAACTTAAGAATTATGAGGAATTAATTAAAAAGAATGTGCTAAAAGTATATGAAAAAATGGTTACAAAACATATGAATCAAATTCTAAATGCTATCGATATTGCTAGAATTGTAGAAGAAAGAATTTTATCGTTAGATTCGTTGGAGATAGAGAAGATCATTATTTCTATTATGCGTAAGGAATTAAATGCAATTGTATGGTTTGGAGTTTTACTAGGCGCTATTATGGGATGTGTAACAAGTATAATATAGTGCAAAAGTAGGAAAAAATACAATCTCATTATAGGGGGAGTTGAATAAATAGAGAAATAGTGGTAATATGCTAAAAAGAGTAAATATGGTTTTGTCACCTATTGAAAGGAGTGAAATGATGAAACATAGCAAAAAATTGAGAGCGCTTCTTGTGATTGGTACAATCTATAGTATAACTTTAGTTGGATGTAACCAAAATCATAATGAAATACAAAAAGAAGTCACACCAACAGCTCCAACAGTGACAGAAGTAGCATCTAAAGAAAGTGTATATAATAATGCGTATGAAACATATAATCAGTTGGCGGAGTTGGGAGTTGTTATTAATTCTCCGACAGAAGAAGATTTAAATAGTTTAAATATATTAGAGGAATATGAGTATGGGAACAATCCAACTAATAAAATCCTTATTATTCCTAAGTACAATGGAACAAAGATTACAATCAGTACAGTAGAATATACTGGAGAACGTTATATTGAGAAAGAAGTTTTATACAGTGTAGATTCTACAAATGAAGGATATGGCCTATTACTAACAGCGGAACGTCCTGAAGATACAGCTGAAATTGCTATTTATATTACTTATGAAGGAAAGGCAGTAGAGTATCCTATTATAGCAACCAAAGAAGGTAATAATAGCAACGAATATCTAAAAATAGATACAGAAGAACAGAAACCTCAAGAGGGAGATGTTATTTCACCAGAAGTTGATGCAAATACATATCTAGAAGGGTTAAATTGTTTTAGCCGTTATGATATAGATGTGGACCAAGATGGAAAATTTGAATCGGTAGAGGTTTACTGCCAAGGACAAGTTGATGATGAAGGACATTACTTATTAGATGATGGACAAGAATGGGCACTTATTCTACGTAGAGATAATCAAATTTACCCCTTATTTGAAAGAAGTTATATTCAATTAGGTGGATTAGAATATATGGTATATGAAGATTATGAAGATTATAATCGCGTACATATTATTGTAGCGTATAATACAGGGGCTGCGATTATGTACTATGATTGTACGTATGATGAGGATACGGGGTTTGTTCGTAGAGAAAGTTTATATGAAGCAGGTAATATTAGCAAATTAAAAGAGTGGAGTTATAAAAACTGTGATTAAAAGCGTAGCTTTTAATCACAGCTTTTTTAATTTTCATATCATATAAAGAAACTACAATTGGTAGTTGGAGAGAATATGGATAAATTGCGTATAGCGATATTACATCTTCAAATAAAGCAGGGAAAT
Organism: Cellulosilyticum sp.; assembly: GCA_017941635.1. Taxonomy (GTDB): domain Bacteria; phylum Bacillota; class Clostridia; order Lachnospirales; family Cellulosilyticaceae; genus Cellulosilyticum. The sequence goes on along the minus strand of JAGAVZ010000182.1, from coordinate 19,078 downwards.
ACTTCTTGATATCGCAAGCTATTAAGGCTAGCGATATCAATAGCAGCAGGATATGGCGTTAATCTTGTAGTAATAGGAGAACTGATTGAAAGTGGAGAAGAATTTTGGCGTAATATCTATTTAAATTCCATACCAGGAGATAATTATCCTTTTTTAAAGGAATTAGAAGAGAGTGCTTTGCAATATAAAATGAATATTATTTTAGGGAGAGCATACAGAGATTCAAATAATATTTATAGTATTTATACACATATTAATGATGATGGGCAGGTACAAGCAATTTATCCAAAACAAGTTGCAGAGACAACCACAGAAGCGAATGTATTGGCTTTTGGAAATCAATTAGTCGTTACACAGATTGATTGTTTAGATATAGGGTTAGTTTTAGGATATAATGACACTGTACAAACGATTATTAATCGCTATGAAGAAGAAAATATAGACTCAATTATTGGTGGATTAGCACCGCTTAGACATCCTTGTAATAGACAAAATATAGTATTAAGTAATGTGGATGTGCCTATTCTCCTAAGTAACTATAATATGGTGATTAATGGAAATTTATATAGAGGAGAAAGCTTAGCTAGATCGGAGGAGAATAGTCTTAAGCTCTGCCCAATTTGTTCAGAAGTTATTATATTAGACTACTTATTTGATTGTGAAAAGTTTGAAGTGATTAATCGAGTGAATGTGAATCAAGTCATGAATTGCGAGTAAAAAAAGGAATCTATTCTTGTAGATTCCTTTTTTTGATATATAGGAGGATTAAATAAATTAAGAAAATAAATATGTTAAAATTTGTTAACTTATATGAAGTTGACAAGTTCTATGTAAACTATTATCATGTTGAGGTTAACAAAAGTGATTGAGAGAGGAACGGTGGACTGTGGTGATAGTAGTTGGTGGTATGATTGGACTAGGAAAAACAAGTATGGCAAGGCTTTTAGGTGGACATTTTGACTCTGAAGTATTTTATGAAAGTGTAGATGATAATCCAATTTTACCTCTTTTTTATACCTCAAGTGAGGAAGAAATTGAAAAGTATAGATATCCATTTCTTTTGCAATTACATTTTCTAGATACACGATTTAAAAGCATTAAAGAAGCGCTTGATAATAAGCACAATGTATTAGATAGAAGTATTTATGAGGATTGGTATTTTGCAAAAGTAAATAATGATTTAGGAAGAATTTCAGATCTAGAATTCCAATTATATAATAGATTATTAGATAATATGCTAGAAGAACTAGAAGGAATGCCTAAAAAAGCACCAGATTTGATGGTTTACTTGAAAGGTTCTTTTGAAACGGTATTAAATCGTATTGCGATGCGTGGCAGAAGCTACGAATTAGATGAAAGCTTAAAAGCTTATTATCATAAACTTTGGGAAGGGTATGATGAATGGGTTATGAAGCACTATATAGCAAGTGATGTTGTGATTGTGGATATGGATAAATATGACATTGTAAATCGTGAGGAAGATGCTAAAGAGGTTATTCGTTTAGTAGAAGAAAAATTAAGAAATAAATCTGAGTAAAGAGATAGAGTTACTTAAAAATATAACTTGACATTTTATTTTACTCTAAGTATACTAATAAACATTAATGAGTAATTGAAAATCATTGTAAATAATTGAAAGTGATGACTTATCAAGAGAAGCGGAGGGAAAGGCCCGATGAAACTTCAGCAACCAGCATAAATGCAAGGTGCTAAATCCTACAGGATAATTGATTCTGGAAGATAAGAAGGATGATTAAAATAAAATTGTAAAGCCTTCTTATCTTATAGATAAGAAGGCTTAATTTATAAGAAGGAGTGGGCAAATTGGAAAAAGAGCAGCCAATTATTGCACTACAGGGTGTACATAAAACATATGTGACTGAACATGGTGAATTTAATGCCTTAAATGGTGTAGATTTAGAAATATATAAAGGTGAAATTTATGGGGTTATTGGTATGAGTGGAGCTGGAAAAAGTACACTTGTTAGATGTATCAATTACCTAGAAAAACCAACAGCAGGTAAAGTACTATTTGATGGTAAAGATTTAGGAATGTTATCTGCTCATGAGCTAAGACATACAAGACAATCGATGAGTATGATTTTTCAGCAATTTAATTTACTTATGCAACGCACGGCACAGGAGAATGTTTGTTTTCCTCTAGAGATTGCAGGTGTAAAAAAAGTAGAAGCAAAAAAGAGAGCGAAAGAACTTTTGGAATTGGTTGGATTAGGTGATAAATTGAATGCGTATCCATCTCAACTTTCAGGTGGACAAAAACAAAGAATTGCAATTGCAAGAGCACTTGCAACAAACCCTAAAGTTCTCTTATGTGATGAGGCGACTTCAGCACTTGACCCTAGTACGACACAATCCATTTTAGATTTATTAAAAGAGATTAATGAAAAGATGGGGATTACAATTGTGATTATCACTCATGAGATGAAGGTTGTGGAACAAATCTGTACACATGTAGCCATCATTGCAGATAGTAAAATTGCAGAGGTAGGAACAGTGAAAGAAGTATTCACACATCCACAAAGTAAAGTAGGGCAACAACTCGTCTATCCAAATGGAATGCCAGATGAAAACTTTATGGGCAAAAGATGTTGTCGTATTGTATTTGATGGTTCATCAGCATATGATCCAGCTATCGCAGCGATGATTTTAGAGTGTCAAGTACCTGTTAATATTATGTATGCAGATATGAAACGTGTAGAAGATAAGGCAATGGGACAAATGGTTATTCAGCTTCCAGAAGATGATACATTATCTGAGAAAGTCATTGCTTACTTAAGAAATAGAGACCTTGTAGTTGAGGAGGTTTATGACTATGTGGGATAGTGCAATGTTTGAGATTATTGGTAAAGGGATATTAGAAACATTATATATGACTTTATTTTCTACATTCCTGGCCTATGTAATGGGGTTACCTTTAGGAATCGCATTAGTAGTAACAGAAGAAGATAGTATTATGCCAAATAAATGGCTTAATAAGGTTTTCAATATTGTAGTAAATATTACACGTTCTGTACCATTTTTAATTCTATTAATTTTTATTCAACCATTTACAAAGTTGATTGTAGGAACAACAATTGGTTCTACAGCAACAGTTGTACCACTTGTTATTGCAGCAGCACCTTTTATTGGAAGAATGGTAGAATCTTCAATTAAAGAATTGGATAAAGGGATTATTGAAGCAGCCTTATCAATGGGTGCTTCACCAATGCAAATTATTTGTAAAGTCATGATTCCAGAAACAACACCTTCTTTATGGGTAGGTGCAGCAATTTCAGCAACAACTATTTTAGGGTATTCAGCGATGGCAGGATTTACTAGCGGTGGCGGACTCGGAGATATTGCAATTCGCTATGGCTTTTATAGATACCAAACAGACGTTATGCTTGTAACAGTTATTTTACTTGTACTGATTGTTCAATTAATGCAAGGTATAGGTATGAAGATTGCTAGCAAACAAGATAAACGTAAATAATATAATAGGTGGAGGTTTTTTATGAAAAAATTATTATGTTTAGGTTTAGCTACGGTATTATCATTTTCGCTTCTGACAGGATGTGGTAGTTCATCAGCAGGAAGTGGTGAGGGAAAAGGTAAAATTGTTGTAGGTGCATCTACATCACCACACGCTGAGATTTTAGAAGTAGCAAAACCTTTATTAAAAGAAAAAGGGTATGAATTAGAGGTTAAGGAATTCTCTGACTATGTAATGCCAAATACATCACTTGAAGATGGTGCATTAGATGCAAACTATTTCCAACATCAACCATACTTAGATGACTTTAATGCAAACAATGGAACACATTTAGTATCTGTAGCATCTATTCATTACGAACCACTAGGTATTTATGCAGGAAAATCATCAGATTTAACTCAAATTTCAGATGGTGCAACCATTGCTGTGCCAAATGATACAACAAATGAAGCAAGAGCATTACTACTTCTTGAAACACAAGGGATCATTAAATTAGATCCAAATGCAGGTCTTGCTGCAACAGGTAAAGATATTGTGGAGAATCCATATAATATTGAGATTAAAGAAATCGAAGCAGCTCAGCTTGTACGTGTATTAGGAGATGTAGATTTTGCAGTTATCAATGGTAACTATGCCCTTCAAGGTGGTTTAAATGTAAATGATGCCCTTGCCAAAGAAGAAGCAGATTCTGTAGCGGCTCAAACATATGCTAACGTATTAGTAGTACGTGAAGGTGATGAAGCAAGAGAAGATATTAAAGCTTTAGTTGAAGTATTACAAAGTAAAGAGATTGCAGATGCAATTGATGAGAAATATCAAGGTTCTGTAGTAAGCATGACTAGATAGATCATACTCTATTTATAAGACTAAAATAGTAAATGATTATAAAATAATGGTTAAGCTAAATAAGGATAGAGGAAAAGAGTGTAGCTTGTAGTGACTACACTCTTTTATTTTATAAAAGTTTATAAATGTCAATTGGATGAGGAGATAAAAAGATAAAATCTATATTTTACATAATTTTTGTAGGGAGATAATGAATATACTTTTTATATAAGAAGAGCCTGGGTGATATATTAAGTAGAAATATCATATTATTTAGTGAGGTGAAAATATGGATACGCAAACATTGATTCATAGGATTAAGAAGCTAAAGAAAGAAAAAAATGCTTTAATTGTAGCTCACTATTATGTAAAAGAAGAAATACAAGAGTTAGCAGACTATGTAGGAGATTCTTATTATCTTAGTAAGATTTGTAAAGAAAGAGAGGAAAAGCATATTATTTTTTGCGGCGTAAAATTTATGGGTGAGAGCGCCAAAATTTTAAATCCTGAAAAGCAAATTATGATGGCAAGTTGTAAGTCAGATTGTCCAATGGCGCATATGATTACGGTCAATCAGATTGAAACTGTAAAAAGGCAGTATAAGGATTTAGCTGTGGTATGCTATATTAATTCTACTGCTGAGATTAAAGCCTGTGCAGATATTGTAGTGACCTCTTCTAATGCATATCGTATTATAAGTCAGCTGAAGGAGAAGAACATATTTTTTGTGCCTGATGCTCAGCTAGGTCAATATTTAATGAAGCAGTTTCCAGATAAACATTTTATTTTGGATTCAGGATACTGTTATGTACATACAAGCATTACAAGAGAAGAGGTAGAAAAGCTTAAAGTAGCCTATCCAAAGGCGAAAGTTTTAGTCCATCCAGAGTGTTTATTAGAAGTAGTGGATATGGCAGATTATGTGGGGAGTACAGCCGGAATGATTCAATATGCTACTAAAAGTAAAGAAAAAGAATTTATTATTTGTAGCGAAACAGGAATTTTATATGAACTAAAAAAGAAAAATCCACATAAAGTATTTTATACAGTTGGGACAGCATGCACTTGTACTGATATGAAACAAATTACTTTACAGGATGTTTATGATGCCTTGACATTATATTCTTCAGTCGATATCCAATTAGATGAAAGGATTGCTAAAAAAGCTAGGCATGCCCTTGTTAGAATGCATGAATTGGGGGGATAGGGATGCAAAAGCAGTATGATGTTATTATTGTCGGAACGGGAGTGGCAGGCATTTTTGTAGCATTAAATTTACCAGAAAGTATGTGTGTCTTAATGATTACTAAAAGTCAAATAGAATATAGTAATTCTTTTTTGGCACAGGGCGGAATTAGTGTTTTAAAAAATGAAGCAGACTTTGAGATGTATGTAGAAGACACAATGCGCGCAGGAAAATATGAAAACAATAGGCAGGCTGTAGAATTAATGATTGCATCTTCAAGAGACATTATTAATACGTTAATCCGGTATGGGGTAGAATTTGACCAAAAAGAAGATGGATTATCTTATACAAGGGAAGCAGCTCATAGTACGAATAGGATATTGCACCACAGAGATATAACGGGTAAAGAGATTACAAGTAAACTTTTGATTCAGCTTAAAAAAAGAAAAAATGTAGAAGTACTAGAGTATTGTGAGATGATAGAATTCATCAAATCAGGAAAGTCTATGAGTGGTATTATTGTCAATTTTAAAGGAAAGTATCAGCCTATTTTTGCAAAAAATATTGTCTTGGCAACAGGGGGGATGGGCGGTATTTTTCATATGACTACAAATTTTGCTCATATAACAGGAGATGGAGTTGCACTTGCTTTAAAGCATCAGATTCCGATTGAGCATATACAATATATTCAAGTTCATCCAACAACCTTGTATAGTCATAAAAAGGGGAAGCGATTTTTGATTTCAGAGGCTGTACGTGGAGAAGGTGCCTATTTGCTCAATGAACAAAAAGAACGATTTGTAGATGAGCTATTACCAAGAGATATAGTTTCCAATGCTATCATGGATGAGATGAATAAATTTCAGACAGAGTATGTTTATTTAAGTTTAAGACATTTAAATAGTAGCTATATTGTGCAGAGATTTCCTAATATTTATAAAGCATGTTTAGATGAAGGGTATGATTTAACGAGTGATGATATTCCAGTGACACCAGCACAGCATTATTTTATGGGTGGCATTAAAGTAGATTTAAATGGGCGTACACCGATACAAGGATTATATGCAGTTGGAGAGACAAGTTGTACTGGGGTACATGGTGCAAATCGTTTAGCAAGCAATTCATTATTAGAAGCTTTAGTATTTGCAAAACGTGTTGCAATAGATTTGATTAAGCAATCTAAAGAACTGACGATAGTAAAGGAGTCAAAATCTATTTTTACAGGAGGAATGGGTATCTATCAATATACATTAGAAGAAATTCATGAAATAAATAAGAATCTATTGTTACAAGAAATAAAAAAACAAGATGAGAGGTTTTATGAAAAATGGTGTTATGAAAACCATAAGTGTAAGTAAAATAGGGAATAATAAATGGATGATAAAAAGGCAATAAAACAAAGTAAACAATTGTTTTATTGCCTTTTTATTTTGAGGTGCTACGCGCAGACTTAAGGAAACGCGCTTGGAGTGAGGATTAATCTTTAATTAAAACATGTGTGCTTTTACTTTTCGCTTTTTGGAGTGTTCCATTTAGTGCAGAAATCTCATCACTAAATTCTTGAATCAATTCCTTAGAGACATTGTAATTGAGGAAAAGATGCTCTAAATTTTGCTCTAACTGATGAACGGAACGCAGAATCTCCAAGAAATCATTAAAATTGGTACTTTGAGTAGCATTTTTAAATTTTTCAATATCTCTTTCGATAAAATCAACAATTTCTTCTTGTGTAGAAAATAGACCTTCAGAAAGCGGATAAGGAGAAATACGTTGTAAGAAATATTGATTTTTAATATTGATATTATATACATAAGAGACTGTGATATCTGGTTCGATTTTAAAAATAATATAATGTAGTTGACTACGTACAGTAGATAAATTATGAGCACCCATTTGTTTGAAACGTGCTAAGAAAACATCTTCTGTGGCAACATCTAAGCGTGTCATGTTAGGTCACATCCTTTTTTCGTATTGAATTAGACATAGAAGAGTAGTAGATAAATCATGGAAATCACAATAGAAATTAGCATGAGTGGAAAGCCATATTTAAAGTAATAGCCAAAGGAAATTTTATGCCCATTACGGGTACCAATATTGGCTAAGACTAAGTTGGCAGAAGCACCAATTAATGTGCCATTACCACCTAGACAAGCACCTAATGAAATAGCCCACCAAAGTGGTGTAATATCAATGCCGTTTTGTCCCATAGTTATAATCAGTGGAATGAGGGTTGCTACAAATGGAATATTGTCTAGGAAACTTGATACAATTGCAGCAAGCCATAAAATTACAATAACCATTAAAGTAGGATTTCCAGCAGTTGCATCCATGAGATAAGTTGCAAGTAGACTAATAATACCCACTTCTTCTAAGCCGCCTACAATAACGAATAAGGCGCAAAAAAAGCCAATAGTAAGCCATTCAACAGAATGAAAGATTTCTTCTACATTTTGTTTGCCGATAATTAAAATAATAGTTGCACCAGTTAAGGCTACAATACTAGAAGAAACACCGATTTTATCGTGAAAAATAAAGCCAATTAAAACCAAGAAAATAACAGCAAGGCTTTTATATAGAAGAGGATAATCTGTAATAGATTTAAGAGGGTCTAATGCCATAATGGCATCTTTTTTACTACTATCGACTGCCAGTGATTTACGGAACAAGAAATATAAAATTAAAAGTGTTATGGATAAAATGACAACGATAACAGGAAATAAATTGATGACGAAGTCAGAAAAGCCTAATCCAGCAGCACTTCCAATCATAATATTAGGTGGATCACCAATAAGTGTTGAGGTTCCGCCAATATTAGAAGCAAGAATTTCAGAAATCAAGAAAGGAACTGGATTAATTTGTAAAATTTGAGTGATTACTAAGGTCATTGGACCAATGAGTAAAACTGTTGTAACATTATCTAAAATAGCTGAGAGAACAGCAGTAATGATAGAAAAGCCAATAAGGATTTTGCCTGTGCCACCTTTGGCAAGCTTGGCTGTATAAATTGCTAGAAACTCAAACAGTCCTGATTTTTTGACAGTAGAAACGAGTAGCATCATACCGATTAAAACACCAATCGTATTGAAATCAATATAGCTTGCTACTGCCTCAGAATCAATGATACCTAAGAAAACCATAGCCATCGCACCGGCCATGGCTGCTAAGGTACGATTGATGACTTCTGTAATGATACAAAGTAAAACAATTATAAAAATAATAATAGCAATCCATGCTGAGCTAGTCATGTTGTCACTCCTTGATGTAAATTCTAAGACATTGTAGTTATCTTAAATCAATTAGGTATTTTTTATTCGCAGATGGGGAGAATTAGGAGAGTTCAAATAAGTTAAAAAATAGCATCATAATATAGAAAGAAGGAATGATAAAATGCAACAGGAAAAATATTACAATTTCTTAAAACCTCTTAAATAAGATAGTCAATTGATGTAAAATATGATAAACTAAACCCAAAAAAGACAACCAAGGAGTAGACCTAGATGAAAATTTTTAAAAAGTTTGTAGTATGTGCTATATTAGTCGCAATGAGCTTGAATGCTGTAGGTTGTTCAAGTGGAAATAATGATTCCACTATTTCTACGCAGCAAGGCGAAGTAATTGCTACAGTTAATGGAGAAAATATTTATCAAAGCGATTTTGATGCACTGTATAAAGAATACTATAATTATTTTGGTGCAACACCAGATGCTGCTAAATATTTAGACGAGCAAAAATCACTTTTAGTAGATGAACTCATTAACACAGAAGTATTGATGCAAAAAGCTGAAGAATTAGGCATCACTTGTACAGATGAAGAAGTTCAAAAAATGTATGATGAAATCAAAACACAATATGGGGATGAGTTATTCAACCAAATGTTAACTTACTCTAATATTACAAAAGAAGAATACTTGCAAGAGTTAAAAAGACAAATGATTCTCATGGATTTACAAGAAGAGATGCTTAAGGAAAGTCCAAAAGTGACAGATGAAGAAGTAAAAGCTTACTATGATGAGCACCAAGAAGAGTTTAAAGTCGGTGCGGGTGCTGATATAAAGCATATTCTTGTTCGTGTAAATGATGAAAAAGACAAAGCAGAGATGGCGAAAGTTGAAGCAGCTGTTAAAGAAATTGAATCACAACTTGCATCAGGTACAAGTTTTGATACATTATTTGATCAATATGCATCAGAAGAAAATACAGATAGTATGTATATTGCAGAAGACTTGGGCTTTGTAGAATTTGATTCACCATATTTAGATCCAGCTTTCTTAGAAGGTGCAAAGACATTAGCTGAAGGTGAAGTATCAGGTCCAGTAAAAAGTAGCTTTGGATATCACTTTATTGAAGTAGAAAATATCTCAAAAGAAAAGATTGCATCTTTTGAGGACGTAAAAGATGAAATTACTTCTAAATTACAAGAAGAAAAAGACTTTGAAACTTATCAAGGAACTTTGGATAAATGGGTTAAAGCTGCAAAAGTAAAAACCTATGAAAATCGTATTGTGATTCCAGAGTTGAATGTAGAAACAGAAGATGCAGAGCAAAACTCATCAGAAGGTACCAATGATACGAACACAGAGCAAGCAGGTTCATCATCTGATGCAGATAATGCAACACAAAACAACGCAACAACAGAAAAATAAGAAGAGCGCATAATAAAGCATATTACAAAGTATAACAGTGCAAAATGATATGGAATGAGGCGAGTAAATCATATGGAGAACCAAAGAATTAAAGAATTAGTGACACTTAGTCAAAATAAATTTTTAAACTTTTATAAAGCGATTTATCATAATAGATGTGGAAAAGAAGGCAATTGGTTTATTGCTTCTAGAAAAACAGAAGAAGTTATGAAAAAGCAATTCTTTGAAGGCCAAGAAGATGAGGTAGATGCAGTTTTAATTGTAGCAACTCATGAAGAATGTGAGAAACTTGTCCTTATTAGACAGTATCGAGTACCTCTCAATGACTATATTTATGAATTACCAGCAGGTTTAATTGATCAAGGGGAAGACTATAAAGTTTCTGTGGCACGTGAACTAAAAGAGGAAACAGGCTTAGAAGTGACAAGAATAGAAGAGAAAAAGGGCATTGGTAAAACTTATCTATCTCCTGGGATGACGGATGAATCCGTTGCGCTCATTTACTGTAAGTGTAAAGGAGAACTCTCTAAGGCCTATATGGAAGCGGATGAAGATATAGAGCCTATGCTTGTGTCTAAAGAAGAAGCAAGAGAAATTTTACAAAGTGGTCATAAAATAGATATAAAAGCTTATATGGCATTAATGCAGTATTCAATGTAGTATTGCATTAGCAAATTATAATATAGGGATAAAATCATCATAAATGGGTTGAAACAAAATGAGAATAAGCTGTACTTTAGGAAGAAATCTATCCTAAAGTACAGCTTATTTAGTTGTGTGAACCTATAAATCTAAGAAATTACGTGTAATAAGAATCCAATTGATAAAGATCTAAGTGTTTCATTTGTAAAAGCGCAGAGAGAATATACATAACGAGATACAAATGAAGAGCTTACAAAAGGTTAAAAATCTACGTAAGCAATCGGTTTAAGCAGTTTGCTTACGATAGAGTGTTAGGATGAAATCTCCTAAGAAGATTATTAAAGCAATAGGGAAGAAATAATACCAAAACCAGCTGATAGAAGTATAGAAGGTACTTATGAATGGCTGTAACCCATAGGTTAATATGAGAGAAAGAAAAAACCAATAGATTGAAAACCTCAGACATATATAGCCTTTGTGCTGATAGGAACAGTTACTATAATCCCAATACCTATGATTATAAAAATGTAACATCAAATCAGCAGTCCAATATTCAACGGTTGTGGGGACAATCAAAGCGCTGATTAGAAAAATCCAAGTAGGGCTATAGGCTTTAATATAAATGAGGAGTGTTGCTGCGATGCCATACATGGGTTTTAGTGGAAGTATTAAAAAGTTAGGTTTCCAAAAAGAGCCCTGTGTACATAAGTTAAAGACGCCTTCAATAATCCAACCTAAAAAGCTATAAAGGATAAAATAAAAAAATACTGAACGAAATAGCTGCATGATCATCACCTAAAATTACAAATTTGATATTAGTATTAGACAAAATAGTAAAATTTACTCAAGAAATATGTGGGAAAAATGTTAGTATGCTATGCCTAGTGGGAAAAATAATGCTATAATATAAAACAGAGTAGAAAAAAAGTAGGTGAAGAAATGACAGAAAAAGATTTTCTACCAATTAGTAGAGAAGATATGGAAAAACGTGGATGGGAGCAATGTGACTTTATTATTGTTACAGCAGATGCTTATGTAGACCATCACAGCTTTGGGACGGCAATTATTTCAAGAGTATTAGAACATGCTGGTTATAAGGTTGGGATTATTCCACAGCCAAATTGGAAAGATACAACAGACTTTATGAGATTAGGTAAACCAAGACTTGCTTTCTTAGTAAATGGTGGGAATATGGACCCTATGGTAAACCACTATACTGTAAGTAAACGTCTTAGAGAAAAAGATATGTATTCACCAGGTGGTAAGATGGGACTTCGTCCAGATCGTGCAACTATTGTGTATTGTAATAAAATTAGAGAAGCCTATAAAGAAATTGATATTGTTATTGGTGGTATTGAAGCAAGCTTACGTCGTTTTGCACACTATGACTATTGGAGTGATCGCGTACGCAAATCTATTTTAGTGGATAGTGGGGCAGATTTACTCATCTATGGTATGAGCGAGAAGCAAATCGTAAAAGTAGCAGATGCCTTAAATGATGGACTTCCAGCAAAATATATTCGTTATTTAGATGGGACTTGCTATGTGGCAGATTCATTAGAAGAAGTTTATGAATATAAATTACTGCCTTCTTACAAAGAGATTTGTGAAGACAAGGTAAAATATGCCTTAGCAGCACAAATGCAAGAAATGGAACAAGACCATGTTCATGGTGAAACCCTTGTACAAGAGCATAATGGTAAATACCTTGTACAAAACAAGCCAGAAAGACCACTAGAGAGAGAAGAGTTAGATGAAGTCTATGGACTACCATATATGAAAAACTATCATCCAATCTATGAAAAAGATGGTGGGATTCCGGCTATTGAAGAGGTTAAATTTAGCTTAGTAAGTTCAAGAGGATGTTTTGGTAACTGTTCATTCTGTGCCATTACAATGCACCAAGGACGTGTTGTAACAAGCAGAAGCCAAGATTCTATTGTACAAGAAGCAGAAGAAATTACACATATGCCAGATTTCAAGGGATATATCCATGATGTTGGTGGTCCAACAGCCAACTTTAGAGGGCCAGCTTGTAAGAAACAATTAGACCATGGTGCATGCAAACATAAGCAATGTCTCACACCTAGTCCATGTAAAAATATGCATGTGGACCATCAAGAGTATTTACAACTTTTACGTAAGGTGAGAAGTATTCCAGGTGTGAAAAAGGCTTTTGTTCGTTCAGGTATTCGTTATGACTATGTTATGGCAGATAAAAATAACAGTGAGTTCTTTAGAGAATTAGTAGAACATCATGTAAGTGGTCAGCTAAAAGTTGCGCCAGAGCATATCTCAAAAGATGTACTAGCTTATATGGGTAAACCATCAGGTAAGATTTTTGATGAGTTCTGTGATAAGTTCTATAAGATTAATGAACAACTTGGTAAGAAACAATATATCATTCCATATTTAATGTCTAGTCATCCAGGAAGTACATTAAAAGACGCCATTCAACTAGCAGAGTATTTAAGAGATATTCATTATCAACCAGAGCAAGTACAAGATTTCTATCCAACACCAGGGACATTATCAACAACTATGTTCTACACAGGATTAGATCCACGTACAATGAAACCTGTTTATGTACCCAAAACAAAACGTGAAAAAGCAATGCAACGTGCGTTATTACAATATCGTAATCCAAAGAAATATGATATTGTCTATGAAGCATTAGTTGAAGGTGGTAGAGAAGATTTAATTGGCTATGGGCCAAAATGTTTGATTAAACCAAGAGATGCCAAATACCGTATGAACAGTGGACAGGGTTCAGGGAAGAATGGACAAGGTCAAGGAAGAAAAAATGATTCGTCTAAAGGCCGTCAAGGGAAAATGGTAAAAGGTAAAAATACTACAGGAAGAACTTCAAGCAAGGGGAATGCAAAAGGTTCTGGTTATAATATGAAAAAAGACAACCGAAAAAGTAATAAACGATAATAAAATAACACATGACTTTTCATGAGTCATGTGTTATTTTATTATGTAGAAATGAGTGAATTATCAAGTAGATAAATGGTTTATGCGAATAAACAATAAGATAGATAAATATTATCTATACATGAATAGTGTGTATAAGGATATAGAAATAAAATGGAGGTGTGATGATGCGATTGATTTTAACAAAATACTTAAGAGATGGTGATATTATTGCTAAAGATATTACCAGCTATAGTGGAGGTATTTTATTACGTCATGATACCCGATTTAGAGAGGTATTTAGAAGTAAGCTCATTGAAAGAAATGTACACCAGGTTTATATAGATGATGAATTATCTAAAGGAATTGAACCTAAGGCTATTTTAGAACCTACTATAAAAAAGATTATTACTGATGATGTACAGTCTCAATTTGAAAATCTAAAAAATGCACTATCATTGGATGTCAATCGCTTGATGGGTACAACAGAGTTTTTGATTAAGCAATTAAATCAAAGAGATTTGGTTCTAGAATTAGATGATTTAAAAGTAAATGATCAATACACTTATGAGCATTGCATTGCTGTAGCTATACTTACTAATATAGTCTGTGACAAGTTAAAGATAGATGAGAGGCGAAAGTCACAAATAGTAATGGGTGCACTCATTCATGATATTGGAAAAGTTATTATTCCTAAAGATATCTTAAATAAGTCAAGTAGATTAACAGATACAGAATATGAAATTATCAAAGACCATGCAGAGTTAGGTTATAAAATGATAAAAGGAGATCAAGGTCTAAGTGCTGTTGCTAAGCTTATTGTACTATGCCACCATGAGAGAGAAGATGGTACAGGTTATCCATTAGGCAAAGGACCAGAATTACATATAGGCGCAAAAATTGTAGCAGCATGTGATATATTTCATGCCTTAGCATGCGATAGATGCTATCGAGCTGGATTACCTATAGATGAGGTACTTGATATTTTAGATAAGGAATCTATAGAACCTACAATTAGACAGAGTATTAGATCTTCATTTGCATGTTATCCAGTAGGTAGTATGGTCTCTTTAAATGATGGTAGAATAGCTATTGTAGAAAAGAATTTTGTTTCGGATATGTATAAACCTATGGTTAGAGTGTTGGAACAAAAAGATGGAAAAGTAATTGGAAAATATAAAATGAATTTAAAGAATGAAAAAGAATATTATATTATAGGTAATTATCAAGGACAAATATAAAAATCCCCTCTCCAATGAATGGAAGAGGGGATTTTTATTAACGTTTTCCGTGATCAAATGGTTCACCAGATGCTTTTGGTGCCTGAGATGATTTAGAAAATACAATTAAGGCAAGAAGTGTTACAACATATGGGAACACTTTAAGCACAAGTGGTGGAATAGTTGCTAAGCTTGGAATAACTTGAGATACGTTAGCAATTGTTGTTGCAAATCCAAAGAAGAATGTAGAACCAAGAATGCCTAATGGTTTCCATTGTCCAAAGATTAATGCAGCTAATGCTAAGAATCCAATACCAGCAACGCTACCATTGAATTCACCAGCTATTGTTACAAGGTAAATCGCACCACCAAGTCCTGATAATGCACCTGATATAAGCACTCCAATGTAACGCATTTTACCTACATTGATACCAGCTGCGTCTGCTGCATGAGGATGTTCACCACAAGCACGAAGACGAAGACCAAAAGCTGTTTTATATAAAACATAGCTTAAGATAATAAGGATTAAAAGAACAATCCATGTTGTTGCATAACTATTTTTAAAGAAAAGTGGTCCAATTACTGGAATTTTAGAAAGACCAGTAATATTTTTCTTTGCTAAACCAACAGTTAGAACAATATTACCACTACCAGTAATATTACGAGCTAAGAATAATGTAATGGCAGCAGATAACATATTGATTGCAGTACCACTAATTGTTTGATTTGCTTTTAAATTGATACTTGCAAAGGCATGTAGGAGTG
Source organism: Cellulosilyticum sp. (assembly GCA_017941635.1). Classification (GTDB taxonomy): domain Bacteria; phylum Bacillota; class Clostridia; order Lachnospirales; family Cellulosilyticaceae; genus Cellulosilyticum. The sequence continues at coordinate 3,388 of JAGAVZ010000182.1, read as the reverse complement.
AGAAGAGTGCACCAACGAGGGCAGCTACTAAAAGTCCTACAAAAATTGTCCATACAGCAGTACCGTATTGATTTTGAAGAGAAGAGATTGTAAGAGCTCCTGCGAAAGAACCAACAATCATAAGACCATCTAAACCAATGTTAACGATACCACTGCGTTCACAGTATAAACCTCCTAAAGCAACAATAAGGAGAGGAACGGTATAGGCAATTGCATAAGGAAAGATTTGTAATATAGTTTCCCACATAATTATTCTTCTCCTTTCTTTTCTTCTTCAGTAGGTGGCATAAAGCCAAGACTTTCATTTTTATTATCTGTACTTTGAATATCTGTTCCGATAAGACTATCGTTTATAGTTTTTACTTCTTTTTTCAGAGCTCTTTTAGCAGATATTTTATCAAGTATACGTTCCACTAAAATGCTTGTAGCAGCAAAGTAAATAATTGTTGCGATGATTGTATCTGCGATTTCTGGTGGGACATCAGTCATAACACTCATGAAACCACGACCGGCATAAAGTAAACCAAAGAATAAAGCAGCAAGTAATGAACCAATTGGTGTTGTTGCACCTAGAAGAGCAACAGCAATACCGTCGAAACCTTGAGATGGCATTACACCGATTTGCATATTTGTTGCAACTCCAAGATATTGCGTGATTCCAGCAAGACCAGCAAGACCACCAGCAATCATCATTGAGAAGATTACACTTCTGTTAACAGAAATACCTGCATATTCAGCAGCGTGTTTATTAAAACCTACAGCTTTTAATTCATATCCAAATGTTGTTTTGTTAAGGATAAATGCAATAACAAGAACTGCAACGATTGCAATAATAATCCCTAAGTTGATATAAGAACCACCAAATAAATCAGATAACCAAGTTGAACGAAGGGTTAGGTTATCTGCAAGTGGAAGAGATTCTGTTGCTTTGTTTCCGTTAGGGAAGTAGTCTTTAACCACATAGTATACAACCCAGTAACCAATCCAGTTCATCATAATGCATGAAACAACTTCGTGTACATTGAAGAGTGTTTTAAGTGCACCAGGAACAGCTGCCCAAAGGGCACCACCAATGAATGCAACTAAGATTAAAACAACTAATAAAAGTGGTCTAGGTAAATTAACAGTGTGACCTACAACAGTCGCACAAAGTCCACCAAAGAGCATTTGACCTGGTGTACCAATGTTGAATAAACCTGTTCTAAAAGCAAACGTTAAAGATAAACCTGTTAAAATAAGCGGCGTAGCAGTAGCAATTGTGTTACCGATACGCTCAAGACTCTTTGTTCCTCCTTGAATCAGATAAAGGAAACCTTCAAAGGCATTATGTCCTGTTGCAAACATTAAAATTGCCCCTGCTAAAAGACCTAATAATGTGGCAATGATGGATACAAGACCCTTTCTATTCATGATGCTTTCCTCCTTCAATACCTGCCATCATAAGGCCTATTTCATTTTCGTTAGTATTAGCAGCATCTACGATACCTACTAAATGACCATTATTGACAACCGCAATACGGTCAGAAACGTTCATTACTTCATCTAATTCCAATGAAACTAATAATACCGCATAGCCTTTATCACGATGTTCTACAAGTCTTCTATGAATGTATTCGATAGAACCTACGTCTAAACCACGAGTAGGTTGAACTGCAATAAGTAGTTTTGGTTCACGTTCCATCTCACGACCGATAACTCCTTTTTGTTGGTTACCACCTGAAAGAGAACGAGCGATAGAAGCACCGCCTTCACCAGAACGAACATCAAAGGCTTCAATGATTTTATTTGCATATTCTCTAATCGCACTGCGATTTAATATACCATTTTTAGAAAATGGTTTTTTGAAGTATACTTGTAAAATCATATTATCTTCCATAGTGTAGTCAAGAACTAAACCATGTTTGTGACGGTCTTCTGGTATATGACCAATACCAGTTAATGTACGTTTACGGATAGAGTAGTTGGTAATGTCTTCAGACTGAATAGAAATTTTACCTTCTTCAATTTTACGAAGACCAGTAATTGCTTCTACAAGTTCTGTTTGACCATTACCTTCTACACCGGCAATACCAACGATTTCACCAGAATGTACTGTAAGAGAAAAGTCTTTAAGACCAAGAACTTTCTTGTTATTTTTAACGGAAAGATTTTCAACAGTTAAGATTGGCTCACCTGGCTGACTAGGTGTTTTTTCAACTTTGAATGAAACTGGACGACCTACCATCATGTTTGCCATATCTTCTTCTGATGTATTTGCTACATCAACAGTACCGATGTATTTACCACGACGGATTACGGTGCAACGATTTGCGATTGCTTTGATTTCTTTAAGTTTGTGCGTAATAAGGATAATAGATTTTCCTTGCGCAATAAGATTTCTCATGATTTCAATTAAATCATGGATTTCTTGAGGCGTTAGTACTGCAGTCGGCTCATCGAAAATGAGAATATCCGCATTACGATAAAGCATTTTTAGGATTTCAACTCTTTGTTGCATCCCTACTGAAATATCTTCGATTTTTGCATAAGGATCTATATTTAATCCATAGCGTTTTGAAAGTTCATCAACACGAGCCGCAGCCGATTTTAAATCGATTGATAAACCTTTTTTAGGTTCAATACCTAAAATAATATTTTCTGTTGTTGTGAAATTATGAACAAGCTTAAAGTGTTGGTGAACCATCCCGATTCCTAAGTCATTGGCTACATTAGGGTTTGAAATTTTAACTTCATTACCATTAACTTTAATTGTCCCACGGTCTGGTTGATACATACCGAAAAGCATTGACATAAGCGTTGACTTACCTGCACCATTTTCGCCAAGGAGGGCATGTACTTCTCCACGCTGTAATTGAAGTGTGATATTATCGTTTGCCACAATACCCGGAAATTCTTTTCTAATACCTAACATCTCTACTACATAATCCATATTTTCGCCTCCTTTACTATATTATGTAACAATTTGGTGTAATTATAAGGGATTATAAAAAAAAGACGGTATGCCGTCTTCTATACCCTTCTTAACTGCATTTTGTTACATAAAAATACAATTTTTTGATTAATAAAGAGTAACCTAAATTAAGTTAATCACCAAGTGGATATTCTAGGGGTTAAAATATACTCACTTAATTTGATTTTAGAATCAATAGCATTTTAAGGTACTACATATATTAAGCTATTTAAGTTAAATGACTGTTAACATAAATTAACGCACTCCTTATATAATAGACAATTTCCACCAAAAATACAATGGAAATAAGATGTATTTATAAATTAAAAATAATCTAACAATGCAATGAGAGGATAGCATTATCCTTGTTGTAAAAGCTTTTATTTTAAAGTACAGAAAAGACATCATAAAAGTATCAAAACACGATAAAAGATAATA
>JAGAVZ010000181.1 GCA_017941635.1 Cellulosilyticum sp. | reverse complement strand
TACTCGTTTACTAGTACGTAAAAACTTCTTTCGAAGTTTGTACTCATTTGTTTCTATAAAAGAAACTTAATGAATCGACTGGTTTTATGGTTACTATTTTGTTTTCAAAGTTCATTTTTCGCCTTCTCTCGAAGACCTCTTTAGTCTACACCATACATTGTCTTATGTCAAGTGTTTTTTTATTTTTGTTTTACTTCTTAGCAAAACAAAGCGGAGAAGGAGGGATTCGAACCCTCGCGCCGGTTAACCCGACCTATACCCTTAGCAGGGGCACCTCTTCGGCCAACTTGAGTACTTCTCCGAACAAAACTTATTTCGTTTGTGTCCTCTCTTCAGGACAAGATATATCTTATCAGACAGCGTTGCTTATGTCAAGCATTTTTCTATAATATTTTTTAGAAATAGAAATGCCCTTATGTATCAAAGCATAAGGGCATTTTTGTTGGAATGTTTTTGATGCTTTTCCTTCACTTTTTTAAATAATTTACTCTATCTATGTTCTGTTATTTGTTATTTGCACATTGTTAAAACCCTCATATAAGTATACTCGAGTGTTTTCTCATAAATGAGTAAAGTATTTGAATCTGATGAGTAAGAACATCATGTTTATTATGATAACATCTTAGATTATACTTTACAATTAATATTTTATAATATTGTAACAATTATAAAAAGATACTTTATCTTAGTCTAAAATAACAATTGCTTGGTTTCCCATCTGCTCCCAAGCCTTTTTAAATTGTTCTTTATCGTATCCTATATTCTTACTAGTACGTTTTGGATCATTTATATACACTTTACTCTCATCAATTCCTGTCATAACTACTGAATGTAGTTTAAAAGTAATCTTAACTATTCCTGTTGGTGTATGCCAAATTTCAAACTGTGAATCCTCCAAAGGTTTATATAAAGCATTTGTAATAATCCATATAGGATACCCCTTCTGTAAAATATATGTTACCTCTTCAAAACTTAATCCTGTTAAGTCTATCACTCGCTCACCCAAATACTGCTGCGCTAACTCAGCTATCGGTCCGTGGTAGACTCCATATCCGGTGCCAAATATATCACCTACATATCCATTATAAGGATTTCCATATTTTATCCTTCCATTTTCTAGTTTATATGTAGAACTTTCTTTTTTTACCTCTGAAGCTAAAGTCATCTTATCTATATCTAATCCTGCATACTTCATAATCATAGCTAATGATGTAACCTCACATCCATTAGGTAATTCTGACCCTTGTAATATCACTGGAACATTTAAAAGTGTTGTCTCTACTTGTGAAGCATCTTCTTCCCATAATATTACATCTGGTGTCTTATAATATACTTTGTCATATCCATTTCTTTTAGCATATTGAACTGCCTCATAAAAATATTCAAAATCATGAATTACATCTCCTGCAAAGATTAAAAATGGATTCAAGTCTGCATAAACCCATTTATCATTATATGTATTAACTGCAATACTTCTACTTATATTACTAGCCTTTTCTATTACTTCTTCTTGAGTCTCTGCACCTGCTACTACTCGGCCTGCTTTTTTTATAATATACTTTTGATTTGTTGTATGTGTATTTATAAAACTAGGCAGAGCCCCTCCATTATGCTCAGCATAATAGAAGTATGCTCCACCTATAAAAATTGTTAATATAGTCAGTACTAAAAATACCTTCACTATTTTCATCTATATTTTATTCCTGTGTATCTTCTTGTATTTCCTCAACTTGAGAATCTTCCATATCCCCTACTAGATCCTCTGTTACTTTTTCCATACATACAACTTTTACATCATCAGATACATTAATCAGTTTAACACCTTGAGCATTTCGGCCAATAGATGAAATTTGAGATACTTTAATACGGATGATAATACCTTGTGATGTCATAAGTAATAACTCATCCTCATCACTAACTGATGCTACACCCATAATATTTCCTGTTTTTTCAGTGATCTTATTAATTTTTAATCCTTTACCACCACGTTTTTGAGCTCTAAACGCCTCAATTTGAGTACGTTTACCTAAGCCTTTTTCTGTTGTAGTAAGAATTTGTTCGCCTTCTTTTGGCACAGTTGCACCAACTACCACATCATCTTCCGATAGATTGATTGCACGTACCCCTCTTGCTGTTCTACCCATTGGTCGAACATCTGTAGATTCAAACATAATACCTTGTCCATTTTGAGTCGCTACTAAGATTGAATCATATGGAGAAGTTTCATGTACTGTAATTAATTCATCTTCCTCTGATAATGATAGCGCAATTAAACCACCTTTTCTGATGTTCCTAAAGTCTTTTAATGGCGTTTTCTTAATAATACCTTTTTTAGTTACCATAGTAAGATATTTATTATCTTCGAATTCTTTAATTGGGAATACAGCTGTAATTGTTTCATCTTTATCTAATTCTAAAAGATTAACAATAGCTGTTCCACGCGCAGTTCTACCTGCTTCTGGGATTCTATATCCTTTAATACGATATGCTTTTCCTTTATTAGTGAAGAACATGATGTAGTTAAAGTTCGTTGTAACAAATAACTTCTTGATGTAGTCTTCCTCAATTGTGTTTACACCAATAATTCCCTTACCACCTCTATTTTGATTTTTATAAGTGTCTAAAGGAATACGTTTAATGTAACCTAATTGAGTCATTGTTACTACAATGCTTTCCTCATCGATTAAGTCTTCAATATCATATTCATCTTCATCAATAGTGATATCTGTTCTACGTCCATCACCATATTTCTCTTTTGTTTCAGTAAGTTCATCACGAATAACACTTAAGAGTTTAAATTCACTTGCTAAAATAGACTTTAAGTAATTAATTTTTTCAATTAACTCATTGTATTCTGCATCAATTTTTTCTCTTTCTAATCCTGTTAAAGCACGTAATCTCATTTCAACAATTGCTTGAGCTTGAATCTCAGTTAAATCAATTGCATCCATTAATTTTTCTTTTGCTTCTTGTACAGTCTTAGATGATCTAATAAGTGAAACAACTAAATCAATCTTATCTAGGGCTTTTCGTAAGCCTTCTAAGATATGAGCCCTTGCTTCAGCTTTGTTTAATTCAAACTGTGTTCTTCTTGTAACAACTTCTTTTTGATGTTTTAAATATTCTTCAAGTACTTCTTTCAAGTTTAATACTTTAGGACGGTCATTTACTAATGCCAACATATTGATACTGAATGTATCTTGAAGTTGTGTGTATTTATATAATTGATTAAGGATAACTGTCGGGTTAACATCTCTTCTTAACTCAATGACAACTGAGATACCATTTCTATCCGATTCATCTCTAATATCTGTGATACCTTCAATCTTGCGATCCTTAACTAAATCAGCTATCTTTTCAATTAATGCAGATTTATTTACCATATAAGGAATTTCAGTAATCACAATTCTGTTTTTACCAGCTTGCATCGCTTGAATTTCAGCTTTAGCTTTAACTTTAAGTTTTCCTCTACCCGTTCTATAAGCTTGTTCAATACCATATCTTCCGTAAATTGTTGCACCAGTTGGGAAGTCTGGACCTTGAATAATTGCCATTAATTCTTCAACATCTGTTTCACGAATTTCTTGTTCCTCATTTTCACCCATGTAGTTATTAATCATACAGAGTACACCGTTGATTACTTCTGTAAGGTTATGAGGCGGAATATTTGTAGCCATACCTACAGCAATACCTTGAGAACCATTAACAAGTAAGTTAGGGAATCTTGCTGGTAAAACAGTAGGCTCTTTTAATGTATCATCAAAGTTTGGTATAAAATCTACAGTATCTTTATCAATATCTGCAAGAATTAATGCTGTCATTTTACTCATACGCGCTTCTGTGTAACGCATCGCAGCAGGACTATCACCATCGATAGAACCAAAGTTACCTTGTCCATCTACTAATGGATAGCGTGTTGAGAAGTCTTGTGCTAAACGTACCATTGCACCGTAGATTGAAGAGTCACCATGAGGGTGATATTTACCCATAGTGTCCCCGACAATACGTGCAGATTTCCTATATTGCTTGTCGGAACCTAATCCTAATTCGCTCATAGAGTATAAAATACGTCGATGTACAGGCTTTAGCCCATCTCGTACATCTGGAAGGGCACGAGATACGATTACACTCATAGCATAATCAATATAGCAATTCTGCATTTCGTCATTTATATCTCTATGAATAATTCTGTCATATGTTACATCATTTGTATCCATCTATTATTCTCCTTGCCCTTAAATATCTAAATTCGCTTTATGAGCATATTCATTAATAAATTGACGTCTTGGCTCAACATCATCACCCATAAGTCTAGTAAAGATTTGATCTGCTGCTGCTGCGTCATCAACTGTTACTTTTACAAGTACTCGTGTCTCAGGGTCCATTGTTGTCTCCCATAATTGTTCTGGGTTCATTTCTCCTAGACCTTTGTATCTTTGCATACGGCTGATACCAGTACGTCCAATTTCTTCTAGTAATTTATCTAGTTCTTTATCATCGAAGGCATAATGTTTCTTTTTATTTTTCTCAACTAAATATAATGGTGGTTGAGCAATAAATACATGCCCTTGATCAATTAACTCTCTAAAGTATCTGTAAAGGAATGTTAGTAGAAGGGTTCTAATATGAGCACCATCTACATCGGCATCAGTCATGATAATAATTTTGCCATATCTTAATTTTGAGATATCAAAATCATCACTAATACCAGCACCAAAAGCAGTAATCATGTTACGAATCTCTTGGTTTTCTAACATCTTATCAATTCTTACTTTCTCTACGTTAAGAATTTTACCTCTAAGTGGAAGAATCGCTTGAGTCTTTGGCGAACGAGCACTCTTTGCAGAACCACCCGCAGAATCCCCTTCGACTATATAGATTTCACATTTAGAAGCATCTTTCTCTGAACAGTCAGCAAGTTTACCTGGAAGCGCATTACCTTCAAGTGCACTCTTTCTACGAGTTAATTCTCTCGCCTTACGAGCTGCATCTCTAGCTCTTGCTGCCATAATCCCCTTCTGAACAATCATTTTCCCTACGTTAGGATTTTGTTCTAAGAAGTAAGTTAGTTGATCACCAAATACAGATTGTACTGCACCTGCTGCCTCACTAGAACCTAATTTTGTTTTTGTTTGTCCTTCAAATTGAGGTTCACCAATCTTAATACTAATAACAGCAGTCATACCTTCTCTGATATCTTCACCAGTAAGGTTTTTATCTGCGTCTTTTAGAAGACCCATCTTTCTCGCATAGTCATTAAGATTTTTTGTAATTGCCGTTCTAAATCCTGAAAGGTGAGTACCACCTTCCACTGTATTGATATTATTAACAAAGCTAAAGATATTTTCTACGTATGAGTCATTGTGTTGGAAAGCAACTTCTACAGCAATACCATCCTTCTCACCTTCACAATAGAATACTTGTTCATATAAAGGTGTTTTATGAGCATTAAGCTGTTCTACGAACTCTCTAATACCGCCTTCATAGTGGAAAGTCTTATTTTGCTCTTGTTCTTCTCTTTGATCTATTAAGTTAATTTTTAATGCTTTTGTTAAGAAAGCAGTTTCTTTTAAACGTTGTTCTAAAACACTATAGTCAAATATAGTGTCTTGGAAAATTTCTGCATCTGGCTTGAAGTGTACAAATGTTCCTGTTCTATCTGTCTCTCCAATAACAGTTAATGGTTGTGTCACTTCACCTCTTGAAAATTTCTCTTGATGAATCTTACCGTCAGTATAGACTTCTACTGTAAGCCATTCAGATAGAGCATTTACTACAGAAGCTCCAACACCATGGAGACCTCCAGATACTTTATAACCTCCACCGCCGAATTTACCACCAGCATGTAAGATAGTAAATACAACTTCTACAGTAGATATACCTTTTTGAGGGTGAATACCTACTGGAATACCACGTCCATTATCTAAAACAGATATTGTATTATCCGGGTGTATTGTTACATCAATCTGACTACAGTACCCTGCTAATGCTTCATCAACGGAGTTATCTACGATTTCATATACTAGATGGTGAAGACCTTTCGAAGAGGTACTACCTATATACATACCAGGCCTTTTTCGTACCGCCTGCAGCCCCTCTAATATTTGTATTTGATTTTCATTGTACGTTGCTGCCATAACTAAGATCTCACTCCTTTTTCTTTGTAATAAACATACTAATCCAACATTTATTATATACCAAAACATTAATTAAGGCAAATTCGCTCACTTTTTAGAAAATTATATGTTATTTTGCGGTTTGACAATTCCCTTTGTAACATTATATAGTTTTCCAATTTTTTGTGTATTCCATACACTTTGTTCAATTCCTGTGCAAGTAATTAATGTTTGAGTGTTTTCTGTGTACTTAAATAAGTCAGTTTGTCTCTTCTCATCTAATTCAGATAAAACATCATCAAGTAAAAGAATTGGTTCTTCTCCAATATACTTTTTCATAATTTTAAGCTCTGCAAGTTTCATTGCTAGAACAACTGTACGTTGCTGCCCTTGTGAACCATATGTCTTTACATCCATTCCATTGATTAGAAACTTTAAATCATCACGATGAGGACCTATCGATGTTGTTTGATACAATATATCCTTTTCTCTATATTTAAGCATCTTTTCTCTAAAACTTTCTGCATCAACACTTGGCATATATATTATTTCTAATTCTTCTTTTTTCCCTGATATATCAGCATGTATTTCCTTAGCAATTTGATTTAACTCTTCTATGAATGCTACACGCTTAGTAATAACAGTATTAGCGTATTCCTCTAACTGCATATCCCATACATCTAGCATTGAGTAATCTTTTTGTTTAAAGAATTCCTTAAGTGCTAAATTGCGTTGCTTCAATACTTTTGAATATTGTCTTAGCGCATAATAGTAAAGTTTATCTATCTGACATAATTCAATATCTAAAAAGCGTCTTCGCTCTTTTGGGCTATTTTTGATAAGTTGCAAGTCCTCTGGTGAAAACATAACAATATTCAAGCAACCAAATAATTCACCTAATTTACCAATAGGCATTTTATTAATCAATGCTGATTTTGATTTTTGTGATAAGTGAAAATCTATTGTGTCTTCTATATGCTTTTTCTTGATTCTAAGCTTTACATGGGCACAATCTTTATCCCATCTGATAATTTCTTTTTCTTTATGGGTTCTATGTGATCTTGCAGTAGCACATAAATAGATTGATTCCAGAATATTGGTTTTTCCTTGGGCATTATCACCTTTAAAAATGTTAATTCCATTTGCTAGAGTGATATCTAATTGCTCATAGCTTCTAAAATCTTGTAAAGATAGCTCTTTAATATACATAGCGCTCTCCTTAACTTTATTTTACTTTGTAAATCACGCTATCAAATTCCACTTCATCACCAGGTCTAATTTTTTTACCACGTTGAGTACAAATTTCTCCGTTTACTAATACAAGCTCTTGATTAATTAGCATTTTTGCTTCTCCGCCTGTTTGTACCATTGATGCAAATTTCATTAGTTGTTCTAATTTGATAAATTCTGTTTCAATTTTAATCTCTTTCATTTTTGTATCCTCCTATGTCTTTTGCGTATTTTGTATACAATGTACTAATTAATAAATCGCCCTATGATTCATCTCTGAATTGTAGAGCGATTTTTCTATATAGTTATTATGAGTTTACACGAATTGGTAAAATTAAATACTTATATTGATCTCCTTCTTCAGGATTAATGATACAAGGAGTAAGTGATGAGATAAATTGGATAAAGATATTATCATCATCAATAGCTTTAAGTGCATCAATTAAGTATTTAGGATTAAAGGCTATAACTATTTCTTTACCTTCAAGTACTACATCAAGTTCCTCTCTTGAAGTACCTAACTCAGCATTTGAAGTAATAATCATTTTATCGCCATCTATTTCTACACGAATAGGATTCTTTTTCCCTTCTCGTGAAATTAACGCAGCACGCTCAATACTCATTAAGAAACTTTTGCGATCAACAAGAATTTTTGTTTCATAATCTGGCGAGAAAACTTGCTCATATCTTAAGAAGTCTCCTTCTAATAATCTAGAAACAACTTTACTTTCGCCTAAATCAAATAATACATGTTTATCACCAAAGTAAATATTTACTGTTTGATTTTCTTCACTAGATAAAATCTTATTAATTTCTCCAAGTGTACGTCCAGGAATGACAACTTCGATATCATCATTCTCATTTGAGAGTTCCATTTTTCTGTAAGAGATACGATAACCATCAACAGCAACCATGTTTAAACTATTGTTTTTGATTTGTAACATCTCACCAGTAAGGATTGGTCTAGTTTCATCTTGAGCTACTGAGAAGATTGTTTGACGAATCATTTCTTTAAGATCAATTTGATTAACTGTACAAGCATTAACCTTTTCTACTTTAGGAAGAGCAGGAAAGTCTTTGCCTGATTGACCTGAAATTTGGAATTTAGATTTTTCACTAACAATACTTGTTGTGTAGTTATCATCTGTGGATATTTCAATAACTTCTCCTGGCATTCTCCTAATAATTTCAGAGAAGATTTTAGCTTCTAATGCAATACATCCTTCACCAATAACATCTGCATCAATAGTACTTTCGATACCTAATTCTAGATTGTTTCCTACTAACGTTAGTTTATTATTTGTAGCAGTTAATAAGATACATTCAAGGATAGGCATTGTAGTTTTAGTTGAGCATGCTTTAAGAACAGTATTGATGCTATTAAGTAAGAGGTCTTGCCTACAATATATATGCATGTGGATATCTCCTTTCGATAAAAAACAATACAATAATAATAGTTATTTTAGCAATAATAGTAGTAGGGGGTGTTAATTATGTGGATAAGTACCTCTAGCTATTATCATCATTAAAAAAAGTCATGTTTATACACATGTGGATGAATTGAAGTTTTCCTTCAACGATATCCACACAATTCACATTTGGGATTTTTGAAAAAAATAATCCACAATTCATTCACCCAAAATGCACAAGAATATTCACAGCATTATTTGGATGTAATTTTAGATTCGAGTTCATTAATCATTTGTGTGAGCTCGATATCAGTCTGCAATTCTCGCGAAATTTTATCAAAACCATGAATAATAGTCGTATGATCGCGTCCACCGAATTTTTCACCTATTTTAGGTAATGATAAATCGGTAAGCTTACGGCAAAGATACATAGCAATTTGTCTTGGATATGCAATATTACGTGTTCTTTTAGAAGATTTAAGTTCTTCAGGTTTAAGATGGAAGTAGTTTGCGACAACTTCAAGAATATATTCTGCTGTAATTACCTTTGGCTTGTCCTTAGAAATTAGGTCTTTAAGTGCTTCAGTAGCTAATTCAACTGTAATTGGTTTATTAGTTAATGAAGAAAAAGCAAGAATTCTATTGAGTGCACCTTCTAGCTCACGGATATTAGAAATAACTGTTTTAGCTATGAAAAGTAAAACATCTTCAGGAACAGAGAGATTCTCAATTTCAGCTTTTTTACGTAAGATAGCAATTCTAGTTTCTAAATCTGGACTTTGAATATCGGCAATTAGACCCCATTCAAATCTAGAACGTAGACGTTCTTCTAGAGTTTCAATTTCCTTTGGAGGACGGTCACTACAGATAATAATTTGTTTATTTGCTTCGTAAAGTGCATTAAAGGTATGGAAGAATTCTTCCTGTGTACGCTCTTTTCCTGTAATGAACTGAATGTCATCAATAAGTAATACATCAATATTTCTGTATTTATTACGGAAACTTTCATTTTTATCATCGCGGATAGAGTTAATAAGTTCATTTGTAAATTTCTCAGATGAAGCATAGATAACTTTTGCGCTTGGGTTTTGATCTAGAATGTAGTGAGCAATAGAATGCATAAGGTGAGTCTTACCAAGTCCAACACCACCATATAAGAATAAGGGGTTATACGCTCTAGCAGGTGCTTCAGCAACAGCTAATGCAGCAGCATGAGCCATACGATTACTATTACCAACGACAAAGCTATCAAAAACGTAACGAGGATTTAAGTTACTAGGATAATTGAGAGGATCCTGAATCTGCTCGTTTTTCTTGATAGATTTATTTTCTAAATTAGTTTGTTCATTAGGAAGTACAAATTTAATAGCATATTCTTTATTTAAAACTTGAAGCGCGCTATTACGGATAAGCTCAATATAACGAGTATTAAGGATTTCTTTAGTAAACTCGTTTTTTACGCTAACTACAAGTGTAGTGTCTTCAATATCAAGGAGTTCAGTATCTTTAAACCAAGTATTGAAGCTAACACTTGAAGTTTCAAGTTCAATAATGCTAAGGATTGCTTCCCATTGTTTTTGATACAGTGGTGACATATTTAATCCTCCTAGTATAAATGGTTATGCACATATTATTAAAGTGTTATCAACATGTGCACAAAATAATCAACATATATGATAAAAAAATATAAATATAGATAAATATAGTTCTATAGTAAACAGTATGTGGATAAAGTTATTCAGATAAGATTATTACAAAAAAAGAGTATAAAAGAGCAAAAAAAAAGAAAAAATATAAGTTATGCACAAATTTATCAACAGAATGTGAATAACTTAAAGTAATAAACATCTTATCTACAGGTGATTTAATAATATCAAATTACCTGTGGAAAAGCAACCTTTGTAGAAAAATATCCACAGGATGTTCGTGAAAAAAACTGTGGATATTTAGAATAAAATAATTAAAAATATGATAAATAAATGTAAGAAAATATGGATATAATAAATTAATGATAAAAATAAAGTAAGATTTTGAATTAAAGGTGAAGAAGGAGAATGAGAAAAAAAGGAAGAGAGAAGAATAGAAATTGGGAGAACTTAGTAGAGGAATAAAATAGCCAAAAAAGGGAGTAAGAGACAAGAAAGTTACACAATAATTAGTAAATTATGAATAATAAATTATAAAATTATGCACTATATAAGGAAAGAAAATATAAATTACCATATATTTAATGTATGAATATCAAGGACAAGTCTTGACTAGAAATTATAAATCTTCTATACTATGGCTAGTGCTTATTTGCACTTTTTATAAGTGTAATATAAATTTTTTTATTTATTGGTGTGGATAAATATTTCGGTATTTATCATTTGTGTGCATATTGTGTGTTATCTTATCCAAAAAAGGAGGTATACTCACAATGAAAATGACTTATCAACCAAAGAAACGTCAAAGAAGCAAAGAACACGGTTTTCGTAAAAGAATGAGAACTAAAAATGGTAGAGCGGTACTCGCTAGAAGAAGAGCAAAAGGTAGAAAAAAATTAACAGCATAAAACAAGGCCGCTATTGTGGCCTTGTTTTGCTATAAAATTTAGGAGTTCTAGTATGAAGTATGCAGAAACACTAAAGAAAAACTACGAATTTCGTACAGTGTATAGAAAGGGAAAATCCCTTGCAAATAAATATTTAGTATTATATAGATATAGGAATAATCAATCTAATAACCGAATTGGTATTTCTGTTAGTAAAAAAGTTGGAAATAGCGTTGTTCGTAGTAGGGTTACTAGATTAATTAGAGAAAGCTATAGATTAAATGAGGAATTTATAGAAAAAGAAGGCTGGGATTTTGTTGTGATTGCAAGAAGTTCAGCGAATGGTGCTTCATATGAAGAAATTTCTAGGTCTTTAATAAATTTATTAAAACAACATAATGTTTGGATATAATAATTTTAGAATATATTGGTAAACTATTATTACTACAGAAAGGGCCTATACAATGAAGGGCATTCCGAAGAAAATAGCATTAGGCATGATCAGATTCTATCAAAGGGCAATATCTCCAATGCTAGGGGGGCACTGTAGATTTATTCCAACATGTTCACAATATACTTATGAAGCTATTCAGATTCATGGCTTTCTGAAGGGAACGTTTCTTGGGGCAAAAAGGATTTTAAAATGCCATCCATTTCATCCTGTAGCATATGATCCCGTACCAGAAAAAAAGGTGAGAAATAGCAAGAAAACAAAATAGGAGGAAAATGATGGGAATTATAAATAGCATTTTTGGTGCAATATTAAATGTAATTTTCGAAGGTGTAACTTTAATAACTCCAGTAGCAGCATTAGCTATGTCAATTATTATCTTTACCCTAGTGGCACGTGTCTTACTTACACCACTACAGTTATCATCTCAAAGAACATCAAGAGGGATGAGCAAAATTCAACCAGAGTTAACTAAAATTCAAAATAAATATAAAGGGAGAACAGATCAAGAATCTCAATTAAAGCAGAGTCAAGAAATGCAGGCCCTTTATAAAAAGTATAAAATTAATCCATTTGCTGGATGCTTACCATTACTTATTCAATTTCCATTAATTATGGGATTATTTAATGTATTACGTACACCAGCTACTTATATTAAACAATTAAGTCTTGTATATACTGATATTGCTACAAAAATTATGGAGCATGTAACAAACTATCAAGATCTTTTACAACCATATCAAGCTAATATTGAAGCAATGACAAGAACGACCTATGACTTTGCAAATAGTACTAGCTTAGGACAATTTTTAAGTCATTTAACTACAGGTCAGTGGCATGATGTAATGGCACAGGTTCAAGCACAAGTTACTAATCCAACAGTGTTAAATGGGATTGAATCTGCGTTTGAAATAAAAAACAAATTTGAAACATTCTTTGGATTTAGCGTAGTAGATGCACCAAGTGGACTAATGGGAACACAACCATGGGCGATCATTATTCCTATTATTGCAGGTGCATCGACATATATCTTCACTAAATTAACAATGGCACAAAACGCGCAACCGCAATCATCAGGACAAGCTAACCCAGCTGATTCTATGATGAAGACAATGAACATTGTAATGCCAATTATGACAGGTGCATTTGCATATACAATGCCGATTGGTTTAGCATTATATTGGATTGCTGGTAATGTAATTATGTTAGTACAACAAAAGATTGTTAATAAGATGTTAGAAAAACAAGATGCTAAACTTGAAGCTATGTTAGAAAAAGAACGTGAAGAAGCTAGAAAGAATAATAAGACTCATACTAAAAAAGTCATGAAAAAAGTACCTGTTCAAAAAAGCTTAGATAAAATAACTGAAGTAAAAGTTTCAGATGAAGCACCAAAAACTTACACCAAAAAGGTGATTAAAAAAGTACCTGTTCAAAAGAAGTCTGAAGAATAAGCCCAAAAGAATATAGTAAAAAATAATAAACCTGAATAAAGGGTTGGGGGTATGAATATGAAGTCTATTGAGAAAGTTGGAAGAACAGTTGATGATGCTATAACAGAAGCATTAATTGAATTAGGCGCAAGTACGGATGAAGTAGAAATTGAAGTCATTTCTAAAGGATCTAAAGGTCTACTAGGTTTTGGGGCAAAGGAAGCTAGAGTTAAAGTAACACTTAAAGAAGTGGTACTTGAAGAAGAGCTTGAAGTTAAAGAAACCATGCCTGAGGAAATTCATATTGAAGAATCAATTATTACAAGTGAAACTGTAGATGATTCTGAGGATGCTGTAAGTGCATCTAAGGAGGAAGTAGAGCAAGTAATTAAGAATGCTGAAGACTTTTTAAATAAGCTACTTAAACAAATGGATATTGAATGTATTGTTAAATCAGAGATTGTAAACGATAACCGTATTAGCATTAGTTTAGAAGGAAAAAATATGGGTATAATAATTGGTAAAAGAGGAGAAACTCTAGATGCCATTCAGTACCTAGTGAATATCGTAGCGAATAAAGAGCGTAAAGAATACATCAAGATTATGTTAGATACTGAGAATTATCGTGCTCGTAGAGAAGAGACTCTTAGAAGATTAGCATTTAAGCTAAGCAAAAAGGTTCAAAAATCTAGAAAGCCGATTATTTTAGAACCAATGAATCCATATGACAGAAGAATTATTCATTCTGCCCTCCAGGATAGTAAGTTTGTAAAAACACATAGTGAGGGTAAAGAACCATTTAGAAAAGTGGTTATTACACCAAGCTATCATAATAGATCGTATAAATAAAACCAGTTTTATACTGGTTTTTTTTTCTAGGAAGGATGAAAGAAATGTTATTTGAAGATACTATTGCAGCAATATCTACCCCAATAGGAGTGGGGGGTATAGGAATTATTAGAGTTAGTGGTAAAGAAGCGATTAGTATCGTGGATAAAATCTTTAAAGCAGCTAATAAGAAATCACTTAAAGATATAGGTTCCCATACAATTACCTATGGACATATCGTAAGCCAAAGTGGTAAAGTGCTAGATGAGGTGCTTATCATGCTTATGAAAGGACCAAAAACATTTACAAGAGAAGATGTTATTGAGATTAACTGTCATGGTGGTCCGATTCCATTAAATGCAGTATTAATGGAAGTTATTAATGCAGGTGCAAGGCTTGCAGATAGTGGGGAATTTACAAAGAGAGCATTTTTAAATGGACGTATAGATTTAGCTCAAGTAGAAGCTATTATGGATATTATTGAGGCTAAAACAGAATTATCTTTATCACAAGCTGTAGGTCAATTAGAAGGTAATTTATCTAAGAAAATTAGGGAATATCAAGATACATTGATTCAAATTATTGCTAGGATAGAAGTATCGATTGATTATCCAGAATATGATGATGATGAACCAATTACAAATGATTTTGAAGCAGAATTAAGAGCATTATCAGCAGAGTTAAATGAATTACTTAAAACGGCTGATACAGGAAAGATGATTAGAGATGGTGTAAAAACAGCAATTGTTGGTCGTCCTAATGTAGGAAAATCATCGTTATTAAATGCTTTGCTTGAAGAAAATAAAGCGATTGTAACAGATATTCCAGGAACAACGAGAGACGTTGTTGAGGCATATTTAAATATCGATGGGATTCCATTCCAATTATTAGATACAGCAGGAATCAGAGAAACTGAAGATGTTGTTGAACAGATAGGGGTAGAACGTTCAAAAAGTTCTATTGAAGAAGCCGACTTAGTATTAATGTTAGTTGATGCACATGCAGGTTTATTAGATAAAGATAAAGAAATTCTAGCTCAAGTAAAGGGAAAACATGTTATTTACGTATTTAATAAAAATGACTTAGGAAGCAATATTACCCCGGAAATAACACAAGAGCACTTTAATGATGGTAAAATCATTAATATCTCTGCAAAAGAACAAGATGGATTAAAAGATCTTAGAAATGCAATGAAAGAGATTGTTATTAAAGGAAATGCAACAGTTAGTAATCAAGCTACTATTTCAAATCAAAGACAAAAACAAGCATTAATGAATGCAATTAAGAGTCTTGATAAAGTAATTGAAGCAATTGAAATGGGACTTCCAGAAGACTGTTTAGCGATAGATTTACATGATGCTTTTGGTCATTTAGGTATGATTGTAGGAGAATCATTAAAAGAAGAAATTATAAACCAGCTATTTAGCAGATTCTGTTTAGGAAAGTAAGGAGAGGAAAGAATGTATATCGCAGACAAAATTGATATCGCCGTTATCGGCGGTGGACATGCAGGATGTGAAGCTGCATTAGCAGCAGCACGTATGGGTAACAACACCATTATGTTCACAATGTCTTTAGATAGCATTGGGATGATGCCATGTAACCCTAACGTAGGAGGTACATCAAAAGGACATTTAGTAAAAGAAATTGATGCACTTGGTGGAGAAATGGGTAAAAATACTGATAGAACCTTTATCCAATCAAGAATGCTTAATACAGCAAAAGGTCCAGCAGTACACTCATTAAGAGCACAAGCTGATAAAGTAAAATATAGCCAAGAAATGAAACGTGTTTTAGAGAACACAGAAAACTTAACTATAAAACAACAAGAAGTAGTAGATATTCAAGTTGAAGACGGAAAAGTAAAAGGTGTTGTAACAAATACAGGGGCAGTATATGAATGTAAAGCTATTGTATTAGCTGGAGGGACTTATGTACGCTCTAGATGTCTTACAGGCGAGTGTATTGAGTATACTGGTCCAAATGGCTTAAAGACATCTAATAAGCTTAGCGAAGCGTTAAAAGCTCTTGATATCGAGCTTAGAAGATTTAAAACAGGGACACCTGCTCGTGTAGATGCTAGAACAATTGATTTTTCAAAAATGGAACCACAACATGGAGATGAGCGTATCGTACCATTTTCTTTTGAAAATAAAGCAGAGGAGCTTGAAAGAGAGCAATATCCTTGCTATTTAACTTATACAAATGAAAAAACACACCAAATTATTAGAGATAACTTACACAGATCACCAATGTATTCTGGGGTTATTGAGGGAACAGGTCCAAGATACTGTCCATCTATCGAAGATAAAGTAGTACGTTTTGCAGACAAAGAAAGACATCAAGTATTCGTTGAACCTGAAGGTGAGAATACAACAGAAATGTATGTACAAGGTATGAGTTCATCTTTACCGGAAGAAGTACAATTAGAGATGTTACGTACACTTCCAGGATTAGAGAATGTTGTGGTTATGAGAACAGGTTATGCAATTGAATATGATTGCATTAATCCACTTCAACTTAAACATTCACTTGAAATGAAAAATATCGAAGGTTTCTTCAGTGCTGGGCAAATGAACGGAAGCTCTGGATATGAAGAAGCAGCGGCACAAGGATTAGTTGCAGGTATCAATGCAGCATTAAAGGTACAAGGCAAAGAACCAATGCTTATTGACCGTTCTGAAGGCTATGTAGGCGTTTTAATCGATGATTTAGTAACTAAAGGAACTAAAGAACCATACCGTATGATGACATCTAGAGCCGAATATAGATTATTACTTCGTCAAGATAATGCAGACCTTCGCTTAACTGAAAAAGGCTACAAAGCAGGTCTTATTCCAGAAGAACGTTATGAAAGATTTGTAGCTAAAAGACAAGCAATCCAAGATGAAATGGAAAGATTAAAACATGTTTATGTTGGAACAAGTGAAAAAGTACAAGCAATCCTTGAACAGAAAGGAAGTACTTTATTAAAATCAGGTATTGCATTAGCTGAGCTTTTAAAACGTCCAGAAATGGAATATGATGATTTTGCAGAGGTAGATAAAGAAAGACCAGAACTTCCTAGAGATGTTGTTGAACAAGTTATGATTGAACTTAGATATGAAGGATATATTAAACGACAACAACAACAAGTTGAGCAATTTAAACGCCTTGAAAAACGCTTAATTCCAGAAGACATTAACTATGATGAAGTACCTAGTCTACGACTTGAAGCTAAACAAAAACTAGAACAAGTTAGACCAATTTCTATGGGGCAAGCATCAAGAATTTCAGGGGTTTCACCAGCAGATATTTCTATGTTATTAGTATACTTAGAACAAAGAAATAGAAGTGTAAAATCTGAAACAACAAAGGAAGAGGAAAACTAATGAAAGACTTATTAGTAAATGGTGCAAAAGAATTAGGAATTGAGCTTTCAGAACGTCAAGTTGAACAATTTATGAGATATAAAGAGCTTTTACAAGAGTGGAATGAAAAAATGAATTTAACAGCAATTACAGAAGATAGGGAAGTAATGACAAAGCACTTTCTTGACTGTATGACAATCAATAAAGCTCTTGATATGAATAGCCAAAAGACAGTAATTGATATTGGAACAGGAGCAGGCTTTCCTGGTTTAGTTATTAAAATTGCTTTTCCACACTTAAAAGTAACATTAGTAGATGCACTTAAGAAAAGATTAAACTTCTTAGAAGTTGTTATTAATGAATTGGGATTAACTGAGATTGAGTGTATTCATTCTAGAGCAGAAGATTTAGGAAAGAATAAAGCATATCGTGAAGGATTTGATATTTGCGCGTCTAGAGCAGTAGCAAACTTAGCAGTATTAAGTGAATATACATTACCATTTGTAAAAGTAGATGGTTATTTAATTGCTCTTAAAGGACAAAAGCTAGATGAAGAACTAGAACAAGGTCAAAAAGCGATTCAAATCTTAGGGGGAAAATTAGAAGAGGTTGTACACACAGGTGTACCATTCACAGATTTAAATCATAAGATTGCTAAGATCAAAAAAGTAAAAACAACAGCAACAAAATATCCAAGAAAAGCTGGTGAACCTACAAAGTCACCTTTAGGAGTATAGAAAATAAAAAGGAGCTGCCTCACTAATAAAATTAGTGAGATAGCTCCTTTTTTGCTTTTAAAATTGTATGTAGTGTATTTAAGGTATTAGAGGAAACTTTGTAATAATGTATGTAGATGGTAATTAGCATCGATAAATAAATGAGAAATCTTAGTTATTTAGCATAATGTTTATTTTAAATGCCATAAATTAATATCAGTGTAAATTAAAGATAAATGTTGTTTATATTTAATTTAAATAAGGTTTGTGATTAGTAGATAGATTGGGAATAAGTATAAATATAATAGGATTAATTATATAGATGTTGATAAAATAGATAGAAAATCAGCTGTGGATAAAAAAGAAAAAGAAAATGAATATGATTATCCACAGGTATAGAAATAAAAAAGGATCATTATAAATTCTGTGGATAAATTATTTTATTCGTTTTTATCCATATAATTGTTATAGCTAGGATATATTAAAAACATAAGCAGTCAATATATGTGTGCTCATAGATAAGTAAATAAAGCAGTGAATTTATTTAGGGATATTGCTAGATTATGTGTTTGGCCAATTAGTTTTAGATTATAAATTTATTCCTAAATTGCAATAACAAATTGAACTACCCTGCTAAACTAATAAATTTACCACCTATTTAGTAGCATAAATTAAATCTAGTTGTTTCTCAAAACATTCCTCTGGGGTTTGGTACTTGAGTATTTTTCTTGGTAAAGT
>JAGAVZ010000180.1 GCA_017941635.1 Cellulosilyticum sp. | reverse complement strand
GATTTGTAATAAAAACAATAAATAAGCAAAAAGTATTGATAAAGGTATAATTTTTGGCTAAAATAGGTGATGTGGGACGCAAACATCAAAGTGGGGACAAAAATGTCTCACTATAAAATGAATTGGGAAGGTTCACAGGGAGAAAGAGTATGCAAAATAAAATCGTAGATAAAATCTTAGATTTAGAAAAACTGCTTCCTGAGTTTACTCAGATGTTTAAGACGCGATATATTACATTGCAGACGATTCTTCACAAGGGACCTATTGGAAGACGTACATTAGTACAGGAATTAGGGCTTTCTGAACGTAGTGTTAGAACAGAGGTAGAGAAATTAAATGAGCAAGGGCTGATTCAATTATCTACTAAAGGGATGACCATTACAAAATTAGGAGAAGAGGTGCTGAGTTCACTTTATATGTCTTATCATTTTTTAGATGAAATGAATCGTCTAGAAGAGCAGATTACACAAGTGCTTGGTCTTAGAAGAGCCATTGTCGTAAAAGGTTCTTTGGAAGAAGATAAAGAAGTCGAAAGTAACTTAGGTATGGCTTTTGAAGCTTTATTAAAAGAACTCCTAGAAGATGGCATGACTTTAGCTATTACAGGCGGAACAACTATTGCAAAAATGGTAGAACATATGCCTACTGTTAGTCGTACCTTCAATAAAACATACATTTTACCAGCTAGAGGAAGTGTTGGGGAACGTGTAGAACTCCATGCGAATACCATTGCGGTAAAATTAGCCCATCAGATTGGGGCACAGTATGAAACATTAATAATTCCAGACAATCTTAGTAATCAATCGATTCATTTTATAAAAAATGAACCTCAGATACAAAAAATATTGCAAAAACTGGCTAAAACAGATATCATTATATTTGGGATAGGAAATGCCATAAAAATGGCAAGACATCGTAAAGAGGATAACGAAGTTATTCAAGTTTTAGATGAACGCCATGCAATTGCCGAATCTTTTAGACATTATTTTAAT
Organism: Cellulosilyticum sp.; assembly: GCA_017941635.1. Classification (GTDB taxonomy): domain Bacteria; phylum Bacillota; class Clostridia; order Lachnospirales; family Cellulosilyticaceae; genus Cellulosilyticum. The sequence continues at coordinate 15,103 of JAGAVZ010000180.1, read as the reverse complement.
GCAGAAGGTGAGGTTGTGTATCATTCAGAAGTGATTGGTGTTTCACCCAAAATGGCAAAAGAAATTCCATACCGCATTGCAATAGCAGGTGGAACAGGAAAAGCAAGAGCCATTTTAGCCACTAAAGTTTTACTTGAAGATAGCTTTTTGATTCTTGATGAAAGTGCAGCTAGAGCTATATTAAAACTTTTATCAAAGTAAAAAAATAGTAAAATCTTCATACCATTTGTGATTATTTAGTGGTAAAATAATGTAGGTATCATATCGTCCTATTTTATACATAATAATATGGGCGATTTGAATATAAAATTAAAAAACAAATGATTAATTCAAGGAGGAACCAATAATGGCAGTAAAAGTAGCGATTAATGGATTTGGACGTATTGGACGTCTTGCTTTCAGACAAATGTTCGGAGCAGAAGGTTACGAAATCGTAGCAATCAATGATTTAACTAACCCAGCAATGTTAGCACACTTATTAAAATATGATTCTTCTCAAGGTAGATACAACGGAACAGTTGAAGCTAAAGAAGATTCAATCGTTGTAAACGGTAAAGAAATCAAAATTTACGCTCAAGCAGATGCTAACAACCTTCCATGGGGAGAATTAGACGTAGACGTAGTTCTTGAATGTACAGGATTCTATGTATCTAAAGCTAAATCTCAAGCACACATCAATGCAGGTGCTAAAAAAGTTGTTATCTCAGCTCCAGCTGGTAACGACCTTCCAACAATCGTATTCGGTGTTAACGAAAACACATTAACAAAAGAAGACACAATCATTTCTGCAGCTTCTTGTACAACAAACTGTTTAGCTCCAATGGCTAACGCTCTTAACAACTTAGCACCAATCCAATCTGGTATCATGTCAACAATTCACGCTTACACAGGTGACCAAATGGTACTTGATGGTCCACACAGAAAAGGTGATTTCAGAAGAGCTAGAGCTGCTGCTGTAAACATCGTTCCTAACTCAACAGGTGCTGCTAAAGCTATCGGTTTAGTTATCCCATCATTAAATGGTAAATTAATCGGTTCTGCACAACGTGTACCAGTTCCAACAGGTTCTACAACAATCTTAACAGCTGTAGTAGATGGTCACGTAACAAAAGAACAAATTAACGAAGCTATGAAAGCTGCTTCTAACGCTTCATTCGGTTACACAGAAGAAGAATTAGTATCATCTGATATCGTAGGTATCACATACGGTTCATTATTCGATGCTACACAAACAATGGTAACTAACCTTGAAAACGGTACTTCTCAAGTACAAGTTGTTGCATGGTATGACAACGAAAACTCTTACACAAGCAACATGGTTAGAACTATCAAATACTTCGCTGAACTTGCTTAATCATTATTGATAGTCATATAAGATCCTAGCAGGGTCCGGTCTTTAAAGGGCCGGTCCCTTTATTTATCTTTGGACTAGGGCGGTTTTGGGCGAGTATTACATGTCCTTATTAAAGGGCAATTTGTTGGGTAGCACATAGTGTTATATTGTGATAGGCTCTATATTTATTGCACTTAATAAGACATGTAAAAATATATCAAAATACAATTTGAAAGGAGCTTTACAATATGTTAAACAAAAAAACTGTTGATGATTTATCAAATCTTCAAGGTAAAAAAGTGCTTGTACGTTGTGACTTTAACGTTCCATTAAAAGATGGCGTTATCCAAAACTACAACCGTATTGACGGTGCACTTCCAACAATCAAAAAATTATTAGAACAAGGCGCAAAAGTTATCCTTTGCTCACACCTTGGTAAACCAAAAGGAGAGGCACTTCCAGAGTTATCATTAGCTCCAGTTGCTGCTGCTCTTACAGAAAGACTTGGATTAGACGTTAAATTTGTTAACGATCCACAAGTTACAGGTCCAGAAACACAAAAAGTTGCTGCTGACCTTAAAGAAGGTGAAGTATTATTACTTCAAAACACTCGTTACAGAGTAGAAGAAACAAAATATGGTAAAGATGAAAACGCAGAAAACTATGCTAAAGAATTAGCAGCTCTTTGTGATAACGAAGTATTCGTAAATGATGCTTTCGGTACAGCTCACCGTGCACACTGTTCAAACGTTGGTGTAACAAAATACACTAAAGAAAACGTTGTTGGATACTTAATGCAAAAAGAAATCAAATTCTTAGGCGAAGCTGTAGAAAATCCAGTTCGTCCATTCGTAGCTATCCTTGGTGGTGCTAAAGTATCTGATAAAATTGCTGTTATCAATAACCTTCTTGAAAAAGTTGATACACTCATCATTGGTGGTGGTATGGCTTACACATTCCTTAAAGCACAAGGACAAGAAGTTGGTAACTCATTATTAGAAGAAGATAAAATGGATTACGCTTTAGAAATGGTTAAAAAAGCTGAAGAAAAAGGTGTTAAACTTTTACTTCCAGTTGACCACGTTGTTGGTAAAACATTTGCTAACGACACAGAAAAAGCTGTAGTAGATACAATCGAAGCTGGTTGGTCAGGATTTGATATCGGACCTAAAACAATTGAACTTTACAAAGGTGCTCTTGAAGGGGCTAAAACAGTTGTATGGAATGGACCAATGGGAGTATTCGAATTCGAAAACTTCGCTGCTGGTACATTAGCAGTATGTGACGCAGTTGCTAACCTTGAAGGTGCAACAACAGTAGTTGGTGGAGGAGACTCTGTAAACGCTGTTAAACGTCTTGGTTTTGCTGACAAAATGTCACACATCTCAACTGGTGGTGGTGCATCACTTGAATTCTTAGAAGGTAAAGAACTTCCAGGTGTTGCAGCAGCAGACAATAAATAATAAACTATTTAATTACATTATAGACAACAAATGGACAGTATATTGACAGTTATTGGCAGTAAATTAACAACAAATAAACAGACAGAAAATAGAGTAGAAGCCAATTTTTAGATTGTTTGATCTAAGGACGACTTTATCAAAATATGAGGGGTGTTAGCTATATGCGTAACAAGATTGTAGCAGGAAACTGGAAAATGAATATGAGTCCAGCTAGAGCGGTAGAACTTATTAACTCATTAAAAGATAAAATCAATACTACAGAGGTCGATGTTGTTGTATGTCCACCTTTTGTGTGTCTTCCAGCAGTACTTGAAGCTGTTGATGGAACAGCAATTTCAGTAGGTGCACAAAATATGCACTTCGAAGAAAACGGAGCTTACACGGGTGAAGTAGCTCCAAGTATGTTAGTAGAATTAGGTGTTAAATATGTAATCATCGGACACTCAGAAAGAAGACAATATTTCGGAGAAACTGATGAAACAGTCAATAAAAAAGTATTAAAAGCAATTGAACATAACTTATTACCAATCATCTGTGTTGGTGAAAGTTTAGCTGAAAGAGAACAAGGTGTAACAATTGACCTTGTTAGACTTCAAACAAAAATTGCATTAAAAGATGTAAAAGCAGAAGATGCTAAAAAAGTCGTTATCGCTTACGAACCAATCTGGGCTATCGGTACAGGTAGAACAGCTACATCTGAGCAAGCTGAAGAAGTATGTAAAGCAATTAGAAATGTAGTTGCTGAAATCTACGGAAGTGAAGTTGCTGATGAAGTTCGTATTCAATATGGTGGTAGCGTAAACGCTGGCAATGCTAATGAATTATTCAATATGGGTAATATCGATGGAGGCCTTGTTGGTGGTGCATCTCTCAAAGAAGAATTCGCATCAATCGTAAATTATTAAGGTTCGATTAGATAGGAGAATACAAATGAGTAAACAAACAACATTATTACTCATTCTTGATGGTTTTGGAATCAACGAAAACAATCAGGCAAACGCTGTTGTTCAAGCTGACAAACCAAACATTGATGCCATTATGAAAAAGTATCCTACAGTAAAAGGCTACGCAAGTGGTATGGCTGTAGGTCTTCCAGATGGACAAATGGGTAACTCAGAAGTTGGTCACCTTAACATGGGTGCTGGACGTATTGTCTACCAACAACTTACAAGTATCACAAAAGCAATTAAAGATGAAACATTCTTTAAAAATGAAGCTTTAGTAAAAGCTATGAATGTTTGCAAAACAAACAATAGTGCACTTCACTTAATGGGACTTTTATCAGATGGTGGTGTACACAGTCATATCGAACACCTTTACGGGTTATTAGAAATGGCAAAAAGAGAAGGACTTTCTAAAGTGTATGTTCACGCTTTCCTTGATGGACGTGACACACCTCCTGCATCAGCTAAAGAATTCATGGAAAGCCTAGTTGCTAAAATGAATGAATTAGGTGTAGGTCAAGTTGCTTCTATCTCAGGACGTTACTATGCTATGGATCGTGATAATAGATGGGAACGTGTTAAAGAGGCTTACAATGCAATTGCACTTGGAGAAGGCGTAAAAGCTATAGATCCAGTACAAGCAATCGCAGATTCTTATGCAAAAGAAGTAAACGATGAATTCGTTGTTCCAACTGTTATCACAGAAAATGGCGAAGCAATCGGTAAAATTACAGCAGAAGATAGCATTGTATTCTTCAACTTCAGACCAGACCGTGCTCGTGAAATGACACGTGTATTCTGTGATCCAGAATTTAATGGTTTTGAAAGAGAAAGAATCCCAGCTGCCTTCACAACATTTACACAATATGATGTAACAATTCCAAATACAGAAGTATGCTTCGTTCCAGAAGAACTTACAAACACATTTGGAGAATTCTTAGCGAAAAACGGCAAAACACAACTTCGTATTGCTGAAACTGAAAAATATGCTCACGTTACATTCTTCTTCAATGGCGGCGAAGAAGAACCAAACGAAGGGGAAGATAGAATCTTAGTACCATCTCCAAAGGTGGCAACTTATGACCTTCAACCTGAAATGAGCGTATATGAAGTAGCAGACAAGTTAGATGGTGCAATTCGCTCAGGAAAATATGATATGATTATCTGTAACTTTGCTAACCCAGATATGGTTGGCCATACAGGTAATTTAGATGCAGCTAAAGCTGCAATCCATGCTGTTGATAAAGCAGTTGGACAAGTAATTAAAGCAATTGAAGAAACAAATGGTTATGCATTTATCTGTGCTGACCACGGTAATGCTGAACAAATGGTAGACTACTCAAATGGTGAACCATTCACAGCACACACAACAAATCCAGTACCATTCGTACTTGTAAATTACAAAGAAGGTGTAACACTTAAAGAAGGCGGAAAGCTTGCTGATATCGCACCAACTTTAATTGAAATGATGGGAATGGAACAACCAGCAGAAATGTCTGGTGAGTCTTTATTAATTAGTAAATAATCCAAAAGGTAATAAACATACTATTACACACAACACATAACCCTATGGATTGGTCGTAAAGCGTAGAAACAAACATACTATTACACACACTTATATGTTTTTTCTAATGCAAATGGCAGACAACAACAAAGTAAAGACATTATATTTTAACCATCCAAAAAATTGATATATCAAGTAAAATCGTAGATTGGTAGTGGATTAGCTACCCGCTACCAGTAGACTTGCAAGTTAAAAAAGAAACGTTCTATCAGACTAGTAGATTAGAACGTTTCTTTTTTGTTATACAGTATAAAGCTGTAATCCATACAGCTTATTTATTATCTTGGGAAGGAACCATTATTTACATCGATACATGTTCCATTGATATATTCAGGACAGTCTGTTGCTAACCAATAGATTGTTTTTGCTACTTCATCTGCTTTAGCAAAGCGGTCTAGATAAACGTTACCTAGCATAAATTGCTTTCTAGCTTCTGGAATGACATTTAGCATATCTGTTTCTACTGGACCAGGTGCCACTGCATTAATGACAATACCATGTGGTGCAAATAATTTAGCATAACTTTTGGTTGCATTGAGAATGCCTGCTTTGCTTACACCATACCAAATATCTGGATGACCAATTTGACCAGCAACAGAAGCTGTATTTACAATACGCCCAGCACCTTTCTTAATCATACCTTCTGAGAAGAGGTTAATCAGCTCAATTGGAGCATAGAGATTAAGGTTCATTAGGGCATGGAATTTATCTTCTGGATAATTAGTATAAGGAAGAGAATTCATCATCCCTGCATTATTAATTAATACATCAATATCACCAACCTCTGCTGCAAGTTTGCTAAGGCCTTTAACATCACAAAGGTCATATGGAATAGTTGTAACATTTGGGTGTCCTTCAAATTCAAAGTTTTTGAAATCTCTTGCTACAACGATTACATGATCATTATTTTCTACGAAAAGACGAGTTGTTTCTAACCCAATTCCTTTATTTCCACCTGTAATAAGTACTCTTTTTGACATAGTCTTAGTACCTCCTATATCTTGATTGTTATAAAAATTGTTTAAGATTATAACATCAAATGTAAAATTCTGCAAGTTGATGGCGTTATACATAAAATTTATAAAGCAATATCTTTTGGCACCATCTGTACTAAACAGTGTTACCAACTTAAAAGAGAAAAAACATAAGCATACGGGTTAAAAAGGTTTTGAGATAAAAAGGTAGATGCAAATTTCCTGATGTATAAATTTAAATAGCCCGGGAGAAAATACCTTGGAAAAGTATTTAAAAAATGGAGGTTTACGCATGAAGGGATATATTGAAATCTTAGATGTCTATGCAAGAGAAGTGCTAGACTCTAGAGCTAATCCAACAGTTGAAGTTGAAGTTGTTGTTGAAGGCGATTATATGGGTAGAGCCATTGTACCATCTGGTGCATCCACAGGAGAAAGAGAAGCACTTGAGCTTCGTGATGGGGATAAAGGACGTTATGTAGGAAAAGGGGTACAACAAGCAGTAGACAATGTTAATAATGTGATTGCAGAAGCTATTGTTGGACTTAATGCCTTAGATCAAGCATATATTGACCAAGTCATGATTGATTTAGATGGTACACCTACCAAATCTAAATTAGGCGCGAATGCTATTCTTGGCGTATCTATGGCAGTAGCAAGAGCAGCAGCAGAAGCACTTAGTATGCCACTTTATCAATATCTTGGTGGATTTAATGCGAAAGTATTACCAGTGCCAATGATGAACATCCTAAATGGTGGAGAACATGCAGACAATACTGTAGACCTTCAAGAATTTATGATTATGCCAGTAGGAGCACCTTGTTTCAAGGAAGCACTTAGAATGTGTGCTGAAACATACCATACACTCAAAAAAGTATTAAACCAAAAAGGTTTAGCAACAGGGGTAGGAGATGAAGGTGGTTTTGCACCAAACTTAGCCACAGCAGATGATGTTTTAAGTATTATTGTAGAAGCAATCAAAGAAGCAGGTTACAATCCAGGACAAGATATGTTCATTGCAATGGATTCAGCAGCATCTGAGCTTTATAATAAAGAAGATAAGAGATACTACTTTAAAGGTGAAAGTCAAATGACAGGCCAACAAGTGGTTCGTACTTCTCAGGAAATGGTGGATTACTATGAAGCTTTAGTAGATAAATATCCAATCATTTCTATCGAAGATGGTCTTGGCGAGAATGACTGGGAAGGATGGAAACTCCTTACTGAACGCTTAGGCAAACGTATTCAATTAGTAGGAGATGACCTCTTCGTAACCAATACAGCAATCCTTGAACAAGGTATTGAAAGAGGTATTGGTAACTCTATTTTAATTAAAGTGAACCAAATTGGTACACTTACAGAAACTTTCAATGCTATTGAAATGGCTAACCGCGCTGGTTATACAGCTGTTGTATCACACCGTTCAGGTGAATCAGAAGACAGCACTATTGCAGATATTGTAGTAGCGGCTAATGCTGGTCAAATCAAAACAGGTGCACCAGCACGTTCAGACCGTACAGCAAAATACAATCAACTGCTTCGTATTGAAGAAGAACTTGAAGAAGTAGCTGAGTATCGTGGAATGAAATCTTTCTTTAATCTTAATAAAGAAGGTTAACAAACGAGAGGGTTTTATTAGTTATATATTTCATTCAATAAGCTATACTGTAGGCAAATCAGATGAATTAATATGTTCAAGTGATTCTTACTTAGGGTAAATTGAGGATAATAAAGGTGTTGGCGCAAAATGCGTACAACACCTTTATTAATGGAGTTAGTTTATTGCTTTTTAAGACAATATCTGATATGATAGTTTAAGGTATGTATATGGTATCAAGGAGGCTTTTGAGTTATGACGATACTTAGAACACTTTTAATTATTATTTTCTTAGTTGCCGCTCTTGCAGTAACAGTTATTGTTTTAATGCAAGAAGGTAAATCAGCTGGTCTTGGTTCAATGGCTGGTGGAGCATCTAGTGGGGATTCTTACTGGGCAAAGAACAAGAAACATAGTTTAGAAGGTAAGTTTGAAAAATGGACAAAAATTACAGCAGTAATCTTTGTATTATCAGCTTTCCTTATTATGCTTATTCCTAATGGTTCAACTACTGCTCCAGCAGAAACAACACAAACAGAATCAACAGATGGTACAAATGTTGAAGTTGTAACACCAGAAGAGAATACAGCAACAGGTGAAGAAGCAACAGATAAAGCAGAAGATGCCTCAGCTGATAAAGCAGCAAATGCTGAAACAGACCAGGCAACAGATGCTAATAGTGCTGATTCAGAAACAGCTTCTAACTAATATTTGAACATAATTTAGACTTGGAATGAAGAGAAACGAAATAGTTTCTAATAGGACAATCCATCTGAATACGCTAAGGGAGTAGAGTATTTAGAATAACTTCATTTAGAAAAGATAATTAATTACAAACGGAAAAACACTTTATTTCTTATAAGAAGTAAGGTGTTTTTTGTTATTTAAGGAATTAGGGAGAATAGAGGTAAATCGTGGTAGCTTATTAGAAAATATGTTATAATAAAGTCATAAAAAGCGTGTCAATTTATTAATCTTGTTTTACAAAATATGAAGGTTAATAAATCCTATAAGCATATTATCTAAAGTCAAAAAATAAAAAAAACAGAAAGTCAGTAAAGCTGACAAGGTTAGGTGGATATATTTTACATGTTATATGTGTCATATAAAAAGTATAACAGTGTATAAAAGGATTTATTTATTCATAAAGTATAGAAGATGAGTAAAGATGGCATTAGCTTAAAAAGAAAAGAGATGATCACGATGAAAGAAGCAAACAATAGCATAGAACAAAGGAAACAAGTCATTCTCGAAATGATGAAGAATCCAAATTATGTGCCTATGAAGATAAAGGAAATTATGATGCTTTTACAGATTCCTACAGCTGACCGTGACGAACTTGAAATCATCTTAGGTGAGCTTATTAGCGAAGGTAAAGTGATTCGTACAAAAAGAGGAAAATTTGCTATTCCAAAAAGCTATAACTTAGTAGCAGGAACATTTCAAGGGCATCCAAAAGGCTTTGGTTTCTTAATTTTAGATGAAGAGGGCGAAAAAGATATCTTCATCCCAGCATCAGGTATCAATGGTGCACTTCATAAAGACCGTGTTATGTGTCGTATCACACGTCCGGCTACATTGGAGAAACGTGCAGAAGCTGAAGTTATTGAAATCTTAAGACGTGGGCCAGAAAGTTTAGTTGGAACATACCAAGAAAGTCAAAACTTTGGGTTTGTTGTACCAGATGATCAAAAGTACGCAAGAGATATCTTCATTCCAAAGAAATTATCAAAAGGTGCGGTAACAGGTCACAAAGTACTTGTGAAAATTACGGACTGGGCAGAAGAGCGTAGAAACCCAGAAGGTAAAGTTCTATCTATCCTAGGACATGTCAATGATCCAGGTGTCGATATTTTATCCATTATTTATCAATATGACTTGCCACAAGAATTTCCTCAAGCAGTTATGGATGAGGTAGAAAATATCCCATCTGAAGTAGAAGAAAAGGATAAAAGAGGCCGTAAGGATTTAAGAGACATCCAAATGGTAACGATTGATGGTGAAGATGCAAAAGACCTTGATGATGCCATTTCTATTGAGAAATTAGACAATGGTTACTTTAGATTAGGGGTACACATTGCAGACGTTACACACTATGTCAAAGAGCGTAGTCCACTTGACCAAGAAGCCTACGAAAGAGGAACGAGTGTTTACCTTGTAGACCGTGTTATTCCAATGTTACCACACAAGTTAAGTAATGGAATTTGCTCATTAAATGCCCATGTAGATCGTTTAGCTTTAACTTGTATGATGGATATTGACCCAAATGGTAATGTACAAAGTCATGAAATTATGGAGACAGTCATCAATATTGATGAACGTATGAGCTACACAGGCGTGAAGAAAATTCTTATGGATGAAGACGAAGATGGTTCTTTAAAAGAAAAATACAAAGCTCTCATTCCAATGTTCAAAAATATGGAGGAGTTAGCAGCTATCCTAAGACGTAAACGTTTCAAACGTGGGGCCATTGACTTTGATTTCCCAGAAACAAAGGTCATCTTGGATAAAGAAGGCACACCAATTGAAATTAAGCCATATGACCGCAATGTGGCAACACGTATTATTGAGGAGTTCATGCTTGTATGTAATGAAACAATTGCAGAAGATTACTTCTGGCAAGAGAAACCATTTGTATATCGTAGCCATGAAGACCCAGATCCAGAGAAGATTTTAGCCCTTACAGAGTTTATCAATAACTTTGGTTACCACATCAAAGGAAATGTAGCGAAGATTCATCCAAAAGATATGCAAAAAGTGTTAGAAAGTATTGAAGATACACCAGAAGAAAGTATCATTAGTCACTTGCTCCTTCGTTCTATGAAACAAGCACGCTATACAGCAGAGTGTTATGGTCACTTTGGTTTAGCATCTAAATACTACTGTCACTTTACCTCACCAATTCGTCGTTACCCAGACCTTCAAATTCATAGATTAATTAAGATGAATTTACATCATCAGTTAGAAGGTAAGAAAGAAGCTAAGCTAGCAGAACGTATGCCAGAGGTGTCTAAACAATGTTCACTTCGTGAGCGTCGTGCAGAAGAAGCAGAACGTGAAACAATCAAACTTAAAAAGGTTGAGTATATGGAACAATTTGTGGGTCAAATGTTCCAAGGTGTCATCACAGGAACAACTTCTTGGGGATGTTATGTAGAACTTCCAAATACAGTAGAAGGTTTAGTCCACGTTAATGAAATGGCAGATGATTACTACATCTTTGATGAACCAAATCACCGTTTCATCGGCGAGCATACCAAACAAGTTTATCGTCTAGGGGATAAAGTATTTGTTCAAGTACTCAAAACAGATACCATGACAAGAACAACAGACTTTAGATTTGTAACAGAAGAAGAATTTTACAAACAAGAAGGTAGTCTTGTAACAGAGAAGACTGAAGAGTAAGATTTACAAGAGATTAATAGAGGTATAGATAAGAATCATAGAGAGGATTCTTATCTATGCCTCTTTTTTAAGCCATTGAAAATCTATTATTTATGTAGAAAAATAGCTTTATTAGAATCTAAAAAATGATGTATAATAAATTGTTAGATTTAGTAGACAGCGGCAAGGAGGAGAGACAATTGAAGCAGTACATAAACTATATCAAGCCCTATAAGTGGTACTTTATATTAGGACCACTCTTTATGATTGGGGAAGTAATTGGAGATGTATTATTACCTTATTTAACTTCAATGATTATTAATGTAGGTGCAGCTAATCGTGATATTGGCTATATGGTGAAGATGGGACTTGTCATGGCAGCATTATCTGTGTTTATGATGCTTACAGGATTAGGCGGCGCATATTTTGCAGTAAAAGGTTCTGCCAGTGTAGGAGCAGATATAAGACGAGATGTCTTTAATCAGATTCAGAAGTTTTCATTCTCAAATATTGATACTTTTAGCACCGGTTCATTGATTACAAGATTAACCAACGACATTACTCAAGTACAAAATTTAATTATGATGATGATGCGTATGATGATGCGTTCACCAGGGATGCTGATTGGGGCAGTGGTGATGGCGTTTACGATGAATGCCAAGTTAGCCTTATGTTTAGTTGTTATTATTCCATTTTTAGCGACAGCAGTGGGGCTGATTATTTATTATGCCTTCCCGCGCTTTGATAAGATGCAACGTAAACTAGACGCCCTGAATAATCGTATTCAAGAAGCTTTAACCAATGTACGTGTGATTAAATCTTTTGTCAGAGAAGATTATGAGGAAAACAAGTTTAAAGAAGCCAATGGCAACTTAAAAGATGCTAGTGTCCATGCGATGAAGTTAATGATTTGCCAACAACCAGCCATTACGATTGCCATGAATGCGGCAACAATTTGTATTGTTTGGTTTGGGGGTAAACAAATTATTATTGGGGATATGCCAGTTGGCAATCTCACAGCCTTTATTACCTATATTACCCAAATACTTATGGCACTTAATATGTTAGCTATGGGCTTACTACAAAGCTCAAGAGCTATTGCGTCAGGCAAACGTATTAGCGAGGTGCTAAGTGCAGAGATTGATATTACAGATGATGAGGCTCAGGAAAAAGAAAAAACAGTGACACAAGGTAAAGTAGAATTTAAAAATGTATCTTTCCGTTACTATAAAGATCATGAAGAAAAAGTACTAGACAATCTGAACTTTACCATTGAACCTGGTCAAACTGTGGGGATTATTGGCTCCACAGGAAGTGGTAAAAGTACTTTGGTACAAATGATTCCAAGATTATATGACCCAGATGAGGGAGAAATCTTGGTAGACGGAACCAATGTTAAGGATTATACGCTTCGTCATTTAAGAGATGGTGTGGCTATGGTCCTACAAAAGAATGTCCTTTTCTCAGGAACTATTATGGAAAATATGGAGTGGGGCGATGAAGAAGCGACAATAGAGCAAATTATTGAAGCCTCAAAAGCAGCACAAGCAGATAGCTTTGTACAGAGTTTTCCTGGGAAATATGAAACAGAACTTGGACAAGGTGGTGTGAATGTATCAGGTGGACAAAAGCAACGTCTATGTATTGCAAGAGCTTTACTAAAGAAACCTAAGATTCTGATTTTAGATGATAGTACTAGTGCAGTAGATACAGCCACAGAAAGTAAGATTAGAGAAAGTTTTTATACATCGCTCAAAGAGACAACCAAGATTATTATTGCCCAACGTATTACATCCGTAATGGAAGCGGACCAAATTATCGTTTTGGATGAAGGGAAAATCGTTGGCTTAGGAAAACATGCAGCACTTTTAGAAAACTGCAAGGCCTACGGTGAAATTTATTATTCTCAAAAAGATAAGGAGGAAACCGTATAATGGATGAAAAGAGAAAACAACGCTTAGCTGAGAAATATGGTCATACCAAGATCAAGCTAGATAAACGTAAAGGGCCAGCGCCATCAGGAGGGCCAGGTAATAGACAGCGTAATATGATGATGACGGGCAAACCTAAAAATACAAAGCATACCCTAAAGCGTTTACTAAGTTATTTGGAGCAAGAAAAAATAAAAATACTCTTTGTAATAGGGTGTGTCATCTTACATACGGTTGCAACCTTATTAGGTTCTTATATGCTAAGACCTATTATTAATGAAGTTATTGCACCTGTAGATGGTATAGGAAATATAGATAAGCTTTTACAAGCCGTTACTACCATGGCTTGCATTTATGTCATTGGTGTAGCTGCACAATATACTCAAATGCGTGTCATGTTAGGCGTTTCGCAAAGAGCCCTACAAAACATTCGTAATGATTTATTTGTGAAGATGCAAAAGCTACCAGTACGTTTCTATGACACCCATAGTCATGGCGAGCTGATGAGCCGTTTCACTAATGATGTAGACACAGTAGGAGAAATGCTCAATAGTACTATCATTCAGCTGATTTCTGGGACGATTACCTTAGTAGGAACCTTCTCGCTGATGGTATATACCAATGTTTATCTGACGATGATTACGATGATTTTAATTCCTGTCTTTGCTAAAACAGGACAAATGATTACTTCTAGAAGTCGTAAATATTTTTCAGAGCAACAAAAAGCACTTGGCACATTAAATGGATTTGCAGAAGAAACCATCACCGGTCAAAAGATTGTCAAAGTTTTTTCACATGAACATATTGCTTGTGAGGAGTTTGAATACTTAAATGAAGATTTAAAACAAAAGCAAATCAAAGCACAGTTTTGTTCTTCTATTATCGGGCCAGTCACCCATAACATCAGTAATTTAGGTTATGGGATTACGGCGTGTATTGGTGGGGTATTATGTATTATCAAAAACTTTGATATTGGTGGATTAACTGTTTTTGTCAACTATTCAAGACAATTTAGTAGACCCATTAATGAGATTTCCATGCAGATGAATACGATTTTCTCAGCCTTAGCAGGTGCAGAGCGTGTATTTGCCATTATGGATGAGGAAACAGAGCCAGAAGATTGCAAAGAGGCTTATGAGCTTCAAGATGTACGTGGTGATGTGGTATTAAGCCATGTGGACTTTGGTTACACAGAAGAAAGACAAATCTTAAAAGATATTTCACTTCATGCAGCGCCAGGACAAAAGATTGCCTTTGTAGGTTCCACAGGGGCAGGTAAAACCACTATTACCAACTTGCTCACACGTTTCTATGATATCCAAAAAGGGCAAATTACCATTGATGGTATCCCACTTGAGCAAATTAGTAGACAAAGCCTTCGCAGTCATATCACCATGGTTCTTCAAGATACCCATCTTTTCACAGGGACGGTAAGAGAAAATATTCGCTATGGTCGACTCGATGCCACAGATGAAGAAGTCGTGGCAGCAGCCAAAATTGCTAGCGCCCACTCATTCATTATGCACCTAGAAAATGGATATGATACGCTCCTTGAAAGTGATGGTGCTAACCTAAGCCAAGGTCAACGTCAGCTTTTAAACATTGCGAGAGCTGCTATTTCAAAAGCACCGATTCTTATCTTGGATGAGGCAACGAGTTCAGTAGATACCCGTACAGAAAGACATATTGAAAAAGGCATGGATGAACTGATGAGAGAGCGTACCACCTTTGTCATTGCCCATAGACTTTCTACAGTACGCCATGCAGATGCCATTATGGTATTAGAAAATGGTGAGATTATAGAAAGAGGAACCCATGAAGAATTACTGGCTCAAAAAGGACGCTATTATAACTTATATGCAGAGCTGGCTGAATTAGATTAGGGATAGAATATAAGATATAAGATATAAGAT
>JAGAVZ010000179.1 GCA_017941635.1 Cellulosilyticum sp. | reverse complement strand
GTACCTAAGAGGAGATAATATGCCAAAGTATATAATACATTCTTGTAACGATAGACAATGGTATGTGGATCAATATTTAGTGCCATCAATGTTAAAACAGGGAATTGCCAAAGATGACATACTTGTATTTCAGGATAAAGAAGGCATAGGTCCACTTAAACACTTTTTGCAATATATGGAGCAGATACAAGATTTACCAGAAGCTGCTTGGCATCTACAAGATGATGTTATAATCTGCAAGGACTTTAAAGAAAGAACAGAGGCACTTGATAAAGGTATTGTCTGTGGATTCTGTGATTCATATGATACGGATAAAGCAATAGCATATAATAGAGAATTGGCAATAGGCGAGACAAAGCCAGAATTTGAGTGGTATTCATTGCAATGTATAAGAGTGCCGAGCGAAATTGTAAAAGGTTTTTTGTACTGGTATAATAATATATCTGTAAATGATGGCGAATTAATAAGAAGATATATTCAATACAATAAACATGAGGATACATTGTTAAGAATGTATATAAGAGGTTACTACCCAGATTATCCAGTAATAAATTTAAAACCTAATTTAGTGGACCACATAGATTATTTGCTTGGTGGATCAGTAGTAAATAATCAGCGTGGGATTAAGGATGTAAGATCCCTATTTTTTGAAGACACCGATTTAGTACAAGAGTTGGAGGAGAAAATACGTGATAGCCGTGAAGAAACCAATTGAAGTTACTGTGTGGCAGTTACAAAGCAGAAAAGAATTACCTAAATGGGTAGATGATGCGTGGACAGCTGGGTTGATTAGATTTGACTTGGTAGATCATACTTGGCGTATTAAAACTCTTGAAGGCGAGATGAAAGCCGGCGATGGTGATTATTTAATAAGAGGAATCCGTGGAGAATTATATCCGTGCGAGAGAACTATATTTGAAGAAACTTATGACATAGTGAGTAAATAGTCATTTACAGATAAATAAATCTGGTATATACTGTTTATAGGTAGCAAGTTGACCAGATTTATGGAGGTACTAAAGTGGGTAAGGGCGTTAGCAGAAGAATATCTGGTGGTAGTATGGCAGATGCTATAGCCGATGTATCAAAAGATAAAGTCAGAGGTTACCAGTCAAGACTTGATACACTGGCTGATGATGCAGACTTTGGTACAGTTACTAATAACCAGATAGCTGATACTTTAAACAGTATGGCCAGTGATGTCAGAGCTGATCAGGAGTTATCTGAAGAGGATCGTAGAATGATGAATCAGCGGATTAGAAGAATGAGAGAGAGGTATTTGTAATGGGACGTGGGAAAACAAATAAAGTAGGGAGCAAAAAAATGATAAAGAGATTACTTCAGCGCAACTTGCTAATATGAATACAAGCCAAATTGAAAATTTAGTTCGAGAAAATAATATTTCATCAGAGTTGGCAGAACGTGCTCAAATAATTCTACGAAATCGCAGACGCGATGAAGAACTTCAACGGGAAGCAAGTAGATGGTAGAAGAAGGAGAAGAGGATAATGGGAAGAGGAAAAACAAGTAAGGTTAATAGTTCGCCCGCTAAAATTTCTAATTCTGGTACAACAGCAACAAATAAACCATATGAACAGGTATCTCGTGAAACAGATACATTAACAAATTATCCGAATGGTACACAAATAGAAGTATATGAAAATGGTAGCTGGGTAACTTATACAGCCCACGATCCGTGGTACACCGGAAGAAATGGCAGAATGTTACAACGCAGACGATATAGTATTGTTGGAGCTGGTAACAAGAATATGCCAGTTAGTTTATCATCTACATCTGATCCATATAATATTGCACAGAAACAGTGGAGGAAGAAAAGATAATGGGAAGAGGTAAGTCTAATAAAGTGAGGAATAGCAATAGAAATAGTAGTATTTCATTGGATGATTCAATTCGCGCTTCACGTGATTATATAGGTTCTACTAATGTTGAGAGTCAGATATCAGAACAAATTAGATATGGTATGTTGGGTGAAGGTGAGGATTTAGTTGCAGTAAATTCATTCACAATTGATACTAATCCAGGAAATGGTGATGTCGGTGATGTCACAGCGGAATATCAAGTACGAGTTGATACTTCTTATGATGATTATGATTCCGATGGTGAGAGATATACTGTTCGAGATTCTGAAACAGAATATAGAACAGATACATTTCAAGTTGTTCTTAAAAAAGGCAATAGGAGAGGAAGATAACACGTGAGTGCATTTTGTAATTTAGTAGACAGACTGTATGATGGGGTAGGTGAATATAATATACCAGTAATTAAACCAGTATATGAACAAGATGTTACATTTTGGCTTGGATTTAACTATGTAAAAAGTACAAAGAAAGCAACACCGCATACTGGTGTACATTTCTTCTTAGATGATCCTCAGTTTGAAAGGGTGTGGTATAGTCCAAATACATATGTGCCGTATCTCAAGAAATTTAGTTGTGTATTAAGCCCAGAGTTTTCTGTATATGTAAACTTTCCAAAGGCAATTCAGATTTTTAATCACTATAGAAAACATTGGTGTGCGGCATACTGGCAAGAACAAGGGCTGACTGTTATACCTACAATTACATGGGGATGGAAAGACAGCTTTGAATGGTGCTTTGATGGGGAACCAGAAGGTGGAATCGTAGCGGTAAGTAATGTTGGTTGTATGAAAAATAAAGAGATGAGAAAACTCTTTAATGATGGGTATAATGAGATGCTCACCAGATTACAGCCTAAAGAAGTATTATTTTATGCACATACATTCGATGATTATAAGGGTCCAGTTCATTACATTCGCTATATGAATGGATTAACTGATATGGTAATTTGATATGGGTAGAGGGCGCAAAAGATTAAAAAGTAACACTAATCAACAATTAGAAACTATACATAAATTTCAACAAGTATCTTGGGAGGGAATTACACTTTCTGATAAATCTGCGCTTAAGGATTTTATAATGAGCAATCCAGATGTAACTAATCAGGTTGTTAGAGGTATAGTTGTATCGGAAAACACTTTAAATAAGTGGATTGAAAATGGAGAAATAAATAATTATAATATGAGCAGTTGGACCACAGGTAATTCTGCTAGTGCTTTTGCAAATGTTGATAGGGTTGTTGATGCTGAAGATGGAAAAAGATCCGTAATACTTGTATCATCAAATGGAATGCCTAATTCTGCAAAATTACCTAGAACAAATGCGTATAAAGAGGATGAAGTATTGACAACTACTACTAAATTTAAAATATTAAATTATAGAAAGCAACAACCGTATATTGGGTCTAATAATAAATCACCATATGAGATGATAATTTTTGTTGAACCTATATCGAAGAGGAAGTATTAATATGGGTAGGGGTAAATCATCCAAAGTTGGTAGAAATTTAAGTAGGGATAAGCGACAAATAACACGTGAAGACAGATTAAACCAAAGTGGGGGAGTATCAATATCACGCAACTACACCTAGAAATCTTAT
>JAGAVZ010000178.1 GCA_017941635.1 Cellulosilyticum sp. | reverse complement strand
TTTACCATCTTTAACTGTAGTTGTTGCTCCAGTATAAGCATCTATTACTTTACTTCCATTACTAAATACCTTTGAAACATCTACATCAATTGTTCCTGATGCACCAACAACACAAACCACTCTATCACTATCTCCATCCTTATTGTAAATTCTACCAAATGTATAAGGTGAATCTGATATATCTATATTATCCCCTGCTCCTACAGCTAAATGATTATTTCTGAATTGTCCTAGCTTTTGCCAATGAGCTAAAGTTTTTGATGCTTGGCTATTTGAATCAGTTAAATCACTCCAATTCATAGATGTACGATACATTTGATCTTTATATTCTCCCTTTGTAAAGAAATCTGTCCAACCTAATGGTCTTGCAGTTTCATCACCATAGAAAATTTGTACTGCTCCTGGTGCCAATAATAATGATGTTCCTCCATCAATTAAGTTATTTCTATCATGTAATGCATCATCATGAGATGAAATATAACTTAATACATTAAAGTCATCATCTTTATTAACTTTTGCTAAATCGTTATATTTTGCTTTTATATTTGAAGTAGATGCTCCCTTAAATGAAAAGTTAATAATTGAACTAAATCCACCTTCTGTAAAGAATGCTGATTTAGTAACTCCATGACCCCAAGATTCTCCTGTTGTCCAGAAATCTGCATCTGGATCTAAAACTTTATCTGGATTATTTGCTTTATATTCTTCAAATGCTATATCAGCTTCTTCATTTAGAGCTGCCCAACCTTCCATTTCTACATGATTTGCTGTATCACATCTAAATCCATCAATACCATAATCTCTAATATAATCTGTTAACCATTTTATTACATAATTTCTTGGAGTTCTAGGTAAATTTCTACTTTCAAAGAATTCATCTAGCTCTGCCATTTCTTCTTCATATCTACCTTCTCTTTTCCACTTTGTTTCAAGTATTGCTGGTAATCCGACCTCTTGCGTGCTTTCAGTTTTTATATCAGGTAAACCACTAAGTGGATTTGTGTATCCACCACCATCACTATATTGGTCATATCCCGCATAACCTGCTGAAACTCTTACAAAATCGTTTCCCCACCAATTAGTTGCCCATGTAGAATCATCTTTGTTATACCAAGTATTTGATTCAACTGTTCCACCACTTAAATCACTTAAATCACCATAATAATAATCTTCCCAACCATCTTTCATACTACCGAATCCATATTCATCAGCATCTTTCATAGTTGTGTAACCTACGTGATTTAAAACTATATCCATAACAACTCTAATTCCTTGTGAGTGAGCTGTATCAACAAAGTTTCTAAAGTCTTCTTCTGTACCCATGTTTTTATCAATATTAGTGTAATCTAAAGTCCAATATCCATGGTAAGAATAATAAGGAAAGCCCTCTCCATTATTTTCTCCATTGCCTCCGGAAGCGTTTCCAGAGGTATATCCATGTATTTGTTCATATGGTGCAGTTAACCATATTGCATTAACACCTAAATCAGTAAAATAACCTTCTTCTAGCTTTTGTGTTAATCCCTTTAAATCACCACCATGGAAAGCCCCTGGATTATCTTCATAACCATCTTGAACATTTCCATTTTGATCTAAGCCTCTTCCATATGAATGGTCATTACTAGTATCACCATTTTGGAAACGGTCTGTTAAAACAAAGTACACTGTTGCATTATCCCAAGAAAATTTTCTTTCTTCTTGAGTATCTGTACTTTCGTCAAGGTTACTTGTTGTACAGTATGTTACCTGACCATTCTCATCAACATCAACCTTTAAAACGTTTCCACCCTCTTGGTAACTACTTAGATAACTGGTATTATAAGTGGTAGTTTTTGTTGTAGCCCCAGTTACAAAAGTGGTTGAAATAATAGTAGAAATTAATGTTCCAACTATTATTCGATTAAATTTTTTCCTTTTCAAAACTCTCCCCCCCTTATTTATTTTGCTTATTATATAACCAATATATATTTAAGATATATATTAGTTATATATCTTAAATATATAACTTTTTTTCTTATTAAACAATATAATTTAACACTTTTGGTAATTATTACAAATTTTATTTTTGTAGAATATAACAAAAATACATTTATATCTTTAAATATAAATGTATTTAAGAAAATAAAAAAGACGAGTAATTATACTCGTCTTTTGGTGGAAACAACAGGGATCGAACCTGTGACCCTCT
>JAGAVZ010000177.1 GCA_017941635.1 Cellulosilyticum sp. | reverse complement strand
ATAGTAGAAAACTTATTAGGACTTAAGTTTAAAATATCACCATTCTCATTCTTCCAAACTAACTCTAAAGGAGCAGAAAGCCTTTATAGTCTAGTAAGAGATTTTATGGGAGATGGAGAGGATAAGGTTGTATTTGACCTTTACTGCGGAACTGGAACTATAGGGCAAATAGCAGCACCGAATGCAAAGAAAGTTATAGGACTTGAGCTTATTGAAGAGGCTGTTGAAGCGGCAAAAGAAAATGCTAAGCTTAATGGTCTTGATAATTGTGAATTCATAGCAGGGGATGTTGCAGAAACGATTAAGAAAGTAAAAGTAAAACCAGATATAATAATATTAGATCCACCAAGAAGTGGGGTTTCACCAAAGGCTTTAGATTACGTAATTAAGTTTAATGCACCAGAGATAATATACGTTTCATGTAATCCAAAGACAATGGTTGAAAACTTAGAAGTATTATTAGAACATGGATATACTGTTGAAAAGAGTACAGTAAAAGATATGTTCCCAAATACACCACATGCTGAGACGGTTGTTAGACTTACAAGGAGAGCAACGACGAAGTAAGTCTTTTACAACCATCCATGCAAGGACTCTCCAAGAGGTATTGAACATTTAGTGAAGCGTTAGCTACACTTAGTGAGAAAGTCCATATTGCATAGAGTAGCAGAGCAAGATGTTCATACTAATAATAAGAACACTGATAGGAATTAGTCCATTGCTTTAGACGGTAGGATTGATATCAAAAATTGAGAAATAGAGTGCTGAAAAAGCTTTGTTTTAAGTAATTTGAGTATTTTAATGATTTTGGATATAAAAATAGATATCAAGGTACCTTGTGAAAACATATTTATCAAGAGTACTTTGAGAATTTAGACTACAAAATAGATGTCGTTTTTTTAGACTATAGAATAAATGTTATATTAAAATTAGGAAAGTTTTAAATAAGATTTATTAGCTTATTACAAGGGAAGGAGATTTATTTTTGGAGTTTAATGAAAAGCTACAACAGCTTAGAAAACAGAGAAATTTAACACAGGAACAACTTGCAGAGCAATTATATGTATCAAGAACAGCAGTTTCAAAATGGGAAAGTGGAAAAGGCTATCCAAATATTGAATCGCTAAAAAGTATATCTAAACTATTTTCAATTTCTATTGATGAATTGTTATCTGGGGAAGAACTAATCAATATTGCGGAAACAGAAAATAGTTCTAATATGGATAAGATTTATAACATACTTGGTGCAGTACTAGATTTGATGGCGATTGTATTTATTATTTTGCCTCTATATGGAAAACGAGTAGGAGATTATATCTATTCCGTTAACCTAATATCATTTACAGACTCTACACCAATAAATCTTGCAATCTATTGGATTATTTTTATTGCTTTGATTAGTATTGGTATTGCTAAATTTATATTCATCCGACTTGATAGAGAGTTATGGTGCAACTACATAACAAAATGTTCTGTAGTATTAGGAGTTGTGGCAACCTGTTTTTTTGCTATGGCAAGAGAACCATATGTGACAACATTTCTATTTTTGATTTTTATAACGAAAATATTTGTACTGTTTAAGCAGAGTAAAATAAAGTGAAAAAACGGCATAAACTCTTGAAAATAGGCTCTGACACGAAAAGTGTCAGGGCCTATTTTCTATTGTGACGATAGGTTTCTTGGTTTTTATGATATAAGGTCAGATAATAAAATTGTGGTCAACACAACATACCAAATAACAGAGAGGATAGATGTATATGAATATCATTGAAACAGAAAATCTTACAAAACAATATGGAACAACTACCGTTGTTGATAATATTAATCTTCATGTGCCAAAAGGCAAAATCTACGGCTTACTTGGCAGAAACGGAGCAGGAAAAACAACCGCAATGAAAATGATGTTACAGCTTGTTTATCCAACAAGAGGAGACATTAGATTGTTTGGCACAGATTATAAAGAACCCACTAATGCACTTTACGGCAAAATAGGTTCTATTATTGAAACACCAGGTTTTTATAGTAATTTGACAGGGTATGAAAATTTGAAAATTATTGCTAAGTTGCGAGGGGAGCTCGGTAAAGATTCGGTACAGGAAGCACTTCGAGTTGTTGGATTAGAAAAGGAAACAAGGAAAGTGTTTGCTGATTATTCATTAGGTATGAAACAGCGACTTGGTATTGCAGCAGCAATTATGCATGAACCGGAACTAATGATACTTGACGAACCTATAAACGGACTTGACCCTATTGGTATTTCTGAAATTCGCTCGTTCCTGTCTGAGCTAAGTCATAGCAAAGGTACTACCATTTTAATTTCAAGTCATGTTTTAAGTGAGATTGAACAGATTGCGGATATTATCGGTGTTATGCACGAAGGTCGATTGATAGAAGAAGTTAACATGGCAGAGCT
>JAGAVZ010000176.1 GCA_017941635.1 Cellulosilyticum sp. | reverse complement strand
TATTAAAAAAAGAAGAAGTACATACTAAACATTACATAGATTCTAAAGAGGCCTTTAATGCACTCTTTGAATATATAGAATCCTGGTATAATCACAAAAGGATTCATAGTAGTTTAAATTACCAGACACCAAATGCTGTTCATAAGGCAGCACAAGGTATGGCATAAAGTCGCACTTTTGGTGTCCACATTATTGACATAGGTTCAATATTTGATTTGGCATACATATAATATTTAAGAATATATAAAAGAACGGATTAGAAAAAATATTTAGGTTAATAAACCCCGATGAAATGAGTGGAGTTATAGTTATTTCATCGGGGTTTATTACTACTCTATTTTTCTTTAAAAGGTGCATCTTGAACATAAATGCTGCCTAGTTTTTGCATAGCACGAGGAATAGCATCCTTGGAATTTTTCCAGTCAGCATCTTTATTTTTATAGTCATATTTATCGATAAACCAAGATACATCTTCTTCAATACGTTTGAGATTTTGTTTCATCAAATCAAATAAAGTCGTATAGAATTCTTCTTTGCACTTATCACTAAGCTGAGTATCGGCTAAAGCCATGATTTCACCAAAGTGAGGGACACAAAATCCTTTTGAGTTTTTAAACAGTGTCTTAAATTCTTCGTTAGATTCTATTAAATAGAAGAAAGTGCCCATATAGCGTGTGAAGTTTTTATTATAAGAGTCACATATGTAACAAGAATGTTCTTTTTCTTTAGCCCAGTGACTAATAATATTGCCAGTTGTATCTTCAACTGTTTTAGGTCTTTTAAGCTTAGCAAACATACCAGCTTTAGTTGGGGTAAAGCCTTCAATTTTTTCGTTAAGTTCTTTTTGAAGCTTAATAAGATGTGTATGTAACATTAAGGCGTTGCCAAGGCGATTACCATAGTCATACATTTTTTTATAATGTTCATGGCAAAAACCAACTTCATCAGTATTGGCACGAATATCGTCTTCCATATAAGCACAGCCAAGAATGAAAGAAATGGCATCTTGCTCGAGTTTTCTTTTAATATTGCAAAATGGACATTCATCATCAGCTTTAAAGGCATCAGTTAATGGAATAGTGTAAATTGTATCTTTCATCATTGTACTCCCTTCTATTGCGGATAATGCAGGATTTATATATAGAATAACATAAATAAAGACAAGCATATATAAATAATTAGGAATAAAAATAATTTATTATAGGAATAATAAAATACCGTTAGTGTAAAAATAACTCGTATTATATGGTTAATAAATGGAAAAATGGAGATAATTAATACGAAATGAATAAGCAAAGGGTGTGGAAGTATGAGTAATATAGTAATGCTAGACCATTTAAACCACTTTAATATTACACAGATTTTAGAAAGTGGACAGGTCTTTCGGTTTGAAAAGATTACAGAACATAGCTATCTCTTAAATGCAAAACAAAGATTAATCAAAATTACGCAACAACCACATTCTAGTAGTGCGCTTATTTATAATACAAATGTAAGTGAATTAGATGAAGTGTGGGCACCGTACTTTGATATTGATACAGATTATGCTAAAATAGCAAATACACTTTCTAACAAAGATGAATATATGGCAAAGGCTGTAGCTTTTGGAAGTGGCATTCGTATACTGCATCAAGATCCTTGGGAAATGCTCATTTCTTTTATTATTTCTCAGAACAAAGCTATTCCTCATATTAAGCAGTGCATCAAAAATATTTCAGAGCGATTTGGTTTTCTATTAGAACAAACAGGTAGTGATGATAAGCATTACTATGCTTTTCCTAGACCAAAGGAGCTCTCTAGGGCTACAGAAGAAGAACTGAGAGAGTGTAAGGTAGGTTTTAGAGCACCCTATATTATAGATGCCTGTCATAAAATCTTAAATGGAGAGATTATTCTCAATGACCTATATATTATGCCTGCAGAAGAAGCAAGAGAAAAACTCATGACCATTAAAGGGGTAGGTCCTAAAATAGCAGATTGTATTTTGCTATTTGCTTATGGTAAAGGCGAGGTCTTTCCGACAGATGTATGGATTAAAAGAGTAGTAGAAGGCATATACTTTGAAGGCAGGGAAGTAAAGCCAAATGAAATTCAAGAATTTGCAAGAAGTTACTTTGGTGAGTTAGCAGGATATGCCCAACAATATCTCTTTTATTATGGAAGAGAAAATGCTTTGTTTAAATAACTGCATGAGAACAAGAGGGGTAGGTTAAAAGATTAAGGGAGTACAATAGACGTCATATGACTAATGAAAGAGAGGGAATTAAATTTTAAATGATATTAAGTACTGATTTTTTATTAGACGAATTAGATTATAAGAAAGAAAAAATCTTTAATAATTAACAAAGATTAAATATGAAAGAAAAACTAAGTAATCAAAAGAAAAATAAAGAAAATAAGAGTAATATCAAGTAAATGGAAGAAAATACAGCCTAAATGATTAAAAATGATTAAAAGAGTTAAAAATTAAATCTGCATTAAAAGTTTGAATGCCATAATATTATAAATAACAATTAGCACTCAATTATGATGAGTGCTAATAAGTCGAAAACAATAAATTTATAAATAGATTAGGGAGGTCTTTTATTATGTTAAAACCATTAGGCGATAGAGTCGTACTTAAACACCTTGAGGCAGAGGAAAAAACTCAATCAGGTATCATCTTAACAGGTACAGCTAAAGAAAAACCACAAGAAGCAGAAGTTGTTGCAGTTGGTCCAGGTGGTGTAATCGATGGCAAAGAAATCACAATGGAAGTAAAAGTTGGAGATAAAGTAATCTGCTCTAAATATGCAGGAACAGAAGTTACTATTGGTAAAGAAGAATTCGTTATCGTTAAACAAAGCGATATCTTAGCAATCGTAGAATAAGCAATAAGAGAAAGTACTTATAAGAAGATAAATTACTAATAAAAGTAATGACTTATTAAATAAAGATAATGAGTATAGGGAGGCTATAAAAATGGCAAAACAAATTCGTTTTGGATTAGAAGCAAGACAATCACTTCAATCAGGGGTAGATCAATTAGCAAACGCAGTAAAAGTAACATTAGGACCAAAAGGTCGTAACGTTGTTTTAGATAAATCTTTCGGAACACCACTTATCACAAATGATGGTGTATCTATTGCAAAAGAAATCGAGTTAGAAGATCCATTTGAAAATATTGGGGCTCAACTTGTAAAAGAAGTTGCTACAAAAACAAATGATGTTGCTGGTGATGGTACAACAACAGCTACAGTACTTGCTCAAGCAATGATTACAGAAGGTCTTAAAAACATTGCAGCTGGTGCAAACCCAATCATCGTACGTCGTGGTATGAAAGCTGCTACAGATGCTGCTGTAGAATCAATTAAAGGTATGAGCCAAACAGTAAATAGCAAAAACCACATTGCTAGAGTTGCTGCTATTTCAGCTGGTGATGATGAAGTAGGTAACTTAATCGCAGATGCTATGGAAAAAGTATCAAATGATGGTGTAATCACAGTAGAAGAATCAAAAACTATGTCTACAGAACTTGATGTAGTAGAAGGTATGCAATTTGACCGTGGATACTTATCAGCATACATGGTAACAGATACAGAAAAAATGGAATGTGTATATGACAATCCATACATCTTAATCACAGATAAAAAAATCACAAACATTCAAGAAATCTTACCAGTGCTTGAACAAATCGTTCAAACAGGTGCAAAACTTCTTATCATTGCAGAAGATGTAGAAGGTGAAGCGCTTGCTACATTAGTAGTAAACAAAATCCGTGGAACATTCAACTGTGTAGCAGTAAAAGCTCCAGGTTTTGGTGATAGAAGAAAAGAAATGCTTCAAGATATCGCTATCCTTACAGGTGGTACAGTGATTTCTGAAGAAGTTGGCTTAGACCTTAAAGACGCTACTTTAGAAATGCTTGGTCGTGCAGCTAGCATTAAAGTATCAAAAGAAAACACAGTAATCGTTGACGGTGCTGGAAACAAAGATGCTATCAAAGAAAGAGTTGCATTAATCCGTAACCAAATCGAACAATCAACATCAGAATTTGATAAAGAAAAAATGCAAGAAAGAGTTGCAAAACTCGCTGGTGGTGTAGCAGTAATCAAAGTTGGTGCAGCTACAGAAACAGAAATGAAAGAAAAGAAACTCCGCATTGAAGATGCTCTTGCAGCTACACGTGCAGCTGTAGAAGAAGGTATCATCGGTGGTGGTGGTAGCACATATATCCACGTTGCTAAAGATGTAGAAAAATTATTAGATACAACAACAGGCGATGAAAAAACAGGTGTAAGAATTATTCTTGCAGCTCTTGAAGCACCACTTCGTCAAATCGTTACAAATGCAGGTTTAGAACCAGCAGTAGTAATCAACAAAGTAAGAGAAATGGAAAGCGGTGTTGGTTTCAATGCCCTTACAGAAGAGTATGTAAACATGGTTGAAGGTGGAATCATCGACCCAACTAAAGTTACAAGAAGTGCTCTTCAAAACGCAACATCAGTTGCATCTACATTCTTAACAACAGAATGTATCGTTGCAGATATTAAGAAAGATGAACCAGCTATGCCAGCAGGCGGCATGGGAGGTATGGGCGGAATGGGAATGATGTAATCAGTTAGTATAACTGAACATTATACATTCTAAATCATCTATGAAAATATAGAATAAAAAGGCTTTCTTTTAGAGCAATCTAGAAGAAGGCCTTTTTATTTTTAATAAGAAACCGAACTTTTTTTACTTAAGCAGTGTATTATAGTATGAAAGGAGGCAGTTGTATATGAATCAAAATATTACAAGAGAAGAGGCTAGATGCCTTTATGAAGAGAATATTGCATATATTTACAAGGCCTCATTATTTTTGACCAAATCAAAAGTAATGGCGGAAGATATTTCACAAGAAGTATTTTTGAAGGCATTCGAAAAGTATGGGACATTTGATCAATCTAAACCTATTAAACCTTGGCTTTATCAAATTATGTTAAATATGGTACGTACACAGTGTAAAAAGAAAAAAAGATACATTTTTTGGAATGAAGTAGAGGATGAGGTAATAAGTGATGATGTGCTTATTGAACATGAAATTTTACG
>JAGAVZ010000017.1 GCA_017941635.1 Cellulosilyticum sp. | reverse complement strand
GTAATCAAGCAACTGGACAGATTAAACATCTAATATTTGGATAAATATACTTGCATTTAATTTTAATAGGGATAGTATACTTTTGGCAATTTCCATATTTATCCTATATCGTAATTAAGATAAACTAGCACATGTCGTTAAAATATAAAAGGTTAAAATAATAACAATGTGAACAAGGAATAACAAGAGAGGAGGAAGCAATATGAGAAAGATTATAGATCTTTGTGTCATATTATGTTTAGGGGTATGGTACATTATTTCAAACGTAAAAATACAGGTTACAGTGAGTGAGTTATTTATGGTTATACAATTTACATGTGAGATATTGCGTATTGTATTAAGTGTTGCTAGTTTTATATTGGTTTATAACCATATGAATACGAATATCAATAATAAAGCTAATTATATTGCGGGCGTTGTTCTGATTAACTGTATATTGCTTTTAGTAGGCCTAAAGTGTTATCTATCTCCGGTGCTACCAGAAAGATATGGGGAGTATATATTCTATAAGTTCATAGTTGAGTGTTTTCAAATTAGTATACCTATTATTGGGCTTAAATATATTGATGAAACAACACAGCTAAAAAAGTGGTTTATTGGTCAATTAATTCTTGTATGTATAGTAACTATTTTCATATTGAATCAATGGAGTCCAATAAGTTATCTATTTAATTATAAAGAGGTACAGATTATAAGTCGGGTTCTACTAAGTAGTATAATCATAATATTACTTATAGATTGTTATAAATTTAGTCAGCGTATGTTTGTTTTTAATAGTAGGACATTTACAAGATTATTATGGATTAAACTTTTGATAAGTGGCTTAGAGATCTTTAAAACAGTCGGTGATGTCTATTGGATATCTCTTGTTCAGTACATGTTACAGATTATATTTATGATGTTTATAGTAATTTATATAGATGAGTTTACAATTGGACATGCATGGGAAATGATAGAATATGGAGTGAAAAATGGAAATTATAAAATAGCTATGGGTAGGGACGAACAGAGTAATTTGGTAATGACTGGGCAAGAAATTCAATACTATATAGGAGAAATAGTAGAAAAAGTAGATAGATTAGAAAAAAAAATAAAGGATAGAGATAAGAAGTATTTAGAAAAGGTAAAAAGTAATAGTAATAGATTATTATTTCTAAGTAAGCATATTTTACAGGCTAATGAATATGAAAATAATACAATGCAGCTAACTTTCGAATCAATTGACTTAGGGGAATATGTAGCAAATATTGTAAGTTCCATAGAGCCGTATGTGCAACAAAAAGAAATTAAATTAGAATACACGTTGTCAAAAAAAGCAATTTGGGCAGAAGTAGATAAACAAGCTATCGAACGCATTTTACTAAATTTAATTTCTAATGCAGTTAAATATAATAAAAAAGGCGGAAGAATACAAGTTGTATTATCTGAGAAAAAAAAGAATGCCTATCTATGTATTAAAGATTCAGGTATTGGAATTTCTAGTACAGAGTTAGAGTGTATATTTGAAAAATTTAGGCGAATAGAATCTAAGGATACATATCTACAAGAAGGTAGTGGGTTAGGATTATCAATTGTTAAATCACTAGTAGAATTGCATAAAGGTCATATTAGAATAGCTAGTAGTGAAGGGAAAGGGACATTAATTAGTATAGAATTACCACTAGTACAATT
This sequence comes from Cellulosilyticum sp., assembly GCA_017941635.1. Classification (GTDB taxonomy): domain Bacteria; phylum Bacillota; class Clostridia; order Lachnospirales; family Cellulosilyticaceae; genus Cellulosilyticum. The sequence goes on along the minus strand of JAGAVZ010000017.1, from coordinate 3,947 downwards.
TAAAGAAAAATAATAAATAGAAAAAAGGTATTAGATAAGGGGAGAGTCATTTGGGAGAAAAAGAAAAAACTATTATGTTGAAATATGTTGGAATGATAGGAATTGTATTTTTGGTGTTATTAGATTACATAGGAGTTGAAACATTGCAGTTAAATTTTTTTATTGTGGTTATTGCATTTGCAATAAGTGTAGCAACTAAACTTTTTATTAATCAATACACAGGACACCAACAATACATGTTGATTCATTTATTAGCAACGAATCAAGTGGTAAAATTAATGATTATGGTCTTTTACTTTTGTTTTGAAGCAAATCATGCCTACTGGAGATTTGATGCAATAGTTGAGGCCCGATTTATTGTACAATTTATTATGATTCAATGGGGAGAAGTGCTCATTCTAATTAATGCCTTAAAAACAACTCAAATGGATAAGAGAAAAATTTTATTAGCACAGTTGTTAGTTATTGTAGGTATTTTAATTTGTGAAATTGTATCACTAACATATATTAATTGGATCTATAAACTAGTTAATATGATTAATTTAGTGATGTATGGATGGGCTTACTATAAGTGTAAAGATTGGCATAAAGAAAGTCTAGGAAATGATGTTATATACTGTAAGCTATTTGCTTTTTGGAGTATGATACAGTGTTTGATTGGAGTTATTATTTACGATTTTTATCAATCCTATGCATTGAGTTTTTCTGTATTAATTGGGATTCAAGAGATTTGTTTACTGATGTATGCCTATAAAAGCTGCTTGTGGGAACCATGGCATAAAAAACTAGATGCTTTAAATGAGACAGAAAGTTTGATTGATAAGCAAAGTAAGGCATGTGATATGATTGTTAGTCTCTCTCATGAATTAAAAACACCAGCAAATGTTATTCGAAGTGCTGTAGAGATTATGGTATTAGATTATAAAGAAAATGAAGATATTTTAGAGGAAATTAATGAAATTAGAAAAGATTGTATTCAAATGACTAATATTATTCAAGATATGATTGATTTACAGAAAATTAAAGGAAATCATATACAAGCACACTATCAAATTTATAATTTGGTAGAAGTGATAGAACATGTAATAGATGCTTTTTCTAATCAAATGGAACAGAGTCCTTTTCTTTTTAACCCGCAAGAAGAAGAGATTTACCAGAAAATAGATCTTGGATTATTACAGAAATTTCTTATGTTAGGATTTAATCTCCTTATAAAGCAAAATCAAAAAAGTGAATTGTATATAGAAGTTGGTAAGCTAAAGGATACACAGGAAACTTATATTCTTATTAAACATAGTGCACTACAGAAACTAAAAGAAGCATACTATCCAATTTCTGAAAAGTTAAAAGAAGGAAATCATATTGCAACAGGACTAACCATTCAATTAATGCAGTTGATTTTACAGTTACATCAAGCAAAAATGCAATGCAATAATGATGGGGAAGGCGTAACAATGAAAATTATCTTTCCAGAATGTACAAGTATAACGGATGAGTGGATAGATGAAGAAAATATTGATGCTTTAGGAGAGCAAATAAGGGCAAGAGATATGTTGGTTAATCTATAAATTTAAAGGGATTTATGGTAGGATATAAGAAAAACAAAAAGCGTAAGGAGAAGCAAAGTGGATATTATACAGATCTTACAAGAAGAACTTAAAATCAAGAAATCCCAAGTAGAAAATACGATTAAATTAATAGATGAAGGCAACACAATACCATTTATCGCACGTTATCGTAAAGAGCTCACAGGTGGACTGAATGATGAAGTTTTAAGACAATTTGGGGAACGCTATACTTACTTACTCAATTTAGAAGCACGTAAAGAACAAGTTAAAAAGAGCATTGATGAGCAGGGGAAATTAACAGATGCACTAGCACTTGCTATTGAAATGGCAATGACAGCAACGGAAGTAGAAGATTTATATTTACCTTATCGTCCAAAGAAACGTACGAGAGCAATTATTGCCAAGGAAAGAGGACTTGAGCCATTAGCTGTACTTATGATGGCACAAGTAGAGAATGATATTGAAAAAGTGGCACAGGATTTTATAAATGAAGAAAAAGGTGTGACAGATGTTAAAATAGCCATTCAAGGGGCACAGGATATCTTAGCAGAAGAAATATCAGATAACGCTGATTTTAGAGGATTTATCCGAAAGCTTACCTATAATAAAGGGTTAATTGTGACCAAGGCAAAAGATGAGCAAGCAGAAACAGTTTTTGATATGTACTATGACTATAGTGAAAAACTAAGTAGTATGCCAGGACATCGTATTTTGGCGATTAATCGTGGGGAAAATGAAAAAGCTATTAGTGTAAAAGTAGAAGCACCTGTAGAAGAGATTATGGGTTATCTTGAAAAGAAAGTTATTAAAAAGGAAAGTACGACAAAAGACTATTTAATAACTATGTTAGAGGATAGTTATAAAAGATTGATCGCACCAGCTATTGAAAGAGACATCCGTAATGAACTTTCACAAAAAGCAGAAGATGGTGCTATTGAAGTTTTCAAAAAGAATTTATATCAACTTTTAATGCAAGCACCAATTAAGGGACATACCGTTATGGGAATTGATCCAGCTTATCGTACAGGCTGTAAAATTGCAGTCATTGATGAGACAGGTAAAAAGCTAGATAATACGGTTGTATATCCAACACCACCACAAAACAAAACAGAAGAAGCAAGTAAGACTTTACGTCATTTAATTGAAAAGTATGGAGTAGATTTACTTTCAATTGGAAATGGAACAGCATCTAGAGAAACGGAAAAGTTCGCAGCAGATATGATTAAAGAAATCAATAAGCCATTACACTATGTGATTGTAAATGAAGCTGGTGCATCTGTTTATTCAGCATCTAAGCTTGCAACAGAAGAGTTTCCAAATGATGATGTAGGGGTAAGAAGTGCCGTATCTATTGCAAGACGTCTTCAAGATCCACTTGCCGAACTTGTAAAAATTGAACCAAAAGCAATTGGTGTAGGGCAATACCAACATGATATGAACCAAAAACGTTTAGAAGAATCATTGGGAGGTGTTGTAGAAAGTGCTGTAAATGAGGTTGGGGTAGATATTAATACAGCATCTTCTTCATTATTACAATATGTCGCAGGAATTAAGAAAAGTGTATCTCAAAATATTATTGCTTATCGTGAAGAAGTTGGTGCTTTCAAATCACGTGCTGAAATTAAAAAAGTTAAAGGACTCGGTCCGAAAGTGTTTGAACAATGTGCTGGTTTCTTACGCATTATGGAAGGGGATAATTTCCTAGATGCTACAAGTGTCCATCCGGAGTCGTACAAAGTAGCTACTGCATTATTAAAAGAAGTAGGCTATACAAAAACAGAATTAGAAAATAGAGACTTTAAAGACCTTCATAACCGTGTGGGGAATTTAGAAGATTTAGCTAGCAAGTTAGAAGTAGGGGTACCAACCTTAGAAGATATTATTAAAGCATTAGAAAAACCAGGACGTGATCCACGTGAGGACATGCCAAAACCAATCTTACACAGTGAGGTACTAGACTTAAAGGATTTAAAAGTAGGGATGCGTCTTAAAGGAACTGTTCGAAATGTTATTGATTTTGGAGCCTTTGTAGATATTGGTGTCCATCAAGATGGGCTTGTGCATATTTCACAAATGAGCAATAAATTTATCAAGCATCCACTAGAGGTTGTTAAAGTAGGCGATATTGTGGATGTAGAAGTTATTTCTGTGGATGTTGCAAGAAGTAAAATTGGTTTAACCATGAAGTTAAAATAGAAAGTTTATTAAAGGTTATTGCGAATTATAACAAGATTGGTTATACTGATAAAAGTTTAATAAAAGAGTAATGAAATTCTTCGGGGCAGGGTGTAATTCCCTACCGGCGGTTATAGTCCGCGACTGTGTCTTAGAACACATTGACTTGGTGAAACTCCAAGACCGACAGTAAAGTCTGGATGG
>JAGAVZ010000175.1 GCA_017941635.1 Cellulosilyticum sp. | reverse complement strand
ACGATGTAATTTTTCTTTTGAATGATACTTGTGCGATAACCTAATTCTAATGCTTCATTAGATAATGTAAGAATATTTCCTTCTTCATCTAATACATTACATGTCATAAGTACATTTTTCATTTCGCCGTCATATGCACCTGCATTCATCACCACAGCACCACCTAATGTACCTGGAATACCATGTGCAAACTCTAATCCTGTCAAACTATTTTCCATAGCTCTTGTTGCAATTTTAGAAAGTAATGCACCTGCTTGTGCTGTTACTTTATTTCCTTCTACTACAACATCTGCAAGTTGATTATAGATTTGAATAATCACACCTCTATAGCCTTCATCTGCTACAAGTAAATTACTTCCATTGCCTAAAATATAGTAAGGAATTTGATTTTCCTTACAAAGTTTAACGGCCTTAGATACTTCTTCATAAGATTTTGGTTTAAGCACCACATCTGCTGTCCCTCCAATCTTAAAAGTTGTATAGTTCTTCATTAGTTCATTTTCAAAAATTATATCTTTAGGGAGCTCTGTTTGTAAAAGCTGTACGAATTGATTCATGTCTATTCCATTCACTCCTTTAGTTTTATTTCTTTAGCTTCTTTCATTGTATCACAGATTACTAGGGCAGGTCATTATAAATTCGTTTATTTCCCATTCAACTTTTCCCAATAAATATGCTATAATAAGTTGTAAAAAGAGATATAATTATTTTTTAGAATTTAGTGAAGGGATTCAAGCGCAAGATGAAAATCAAAAGAACGAGTAGACAAAAAGAAAAATTAAGAAAACGTTTAGTACCTTTAACTATATTAGGCCTTTTGGTCATAGGTATTATTTATCAACAAATTGGAATTTGTTATAATGCAAGTAATTTAGGACGTATGGGGCGTCTAGTTGATATAGATGGTGTGAACATGCACCTATATGAATCAGGTAATAGTGATTTACCTATTGTTTTTACATCTGATATTGGGGTGAATGCACCTTATGTAGATTTATACCCATTACATAGTGCTTTATCCAAAGAAAATCGTGTAATGGTTTATGACCGACCAGGTTATGGTTGGAGCGATTGTACAAGTAAGTCAAGAGATATTGATACCATTTGCGAAGAGATTCACACACTTTTACATGTGGATGATGTTCCAGGGGATGAAGACACTTATCTTGAGCCCTTTATTTATGTTGCTCAAGGAATGGCATCACTAGAAGCAATTCGTTATGCCCAACTTTATCCTGAAGATGTAGCTGGTATTGTTTTTATCGAAGGGGCTTCTCCTTCATTTTGCTCAGACTATAATAACATTATGATTATTGAGTCTTTCATGACTAACGCCTTACGCAATACTGGCGTTTTACGCCTTATGAAAAATAGTGATTTCACAAAAAATACATTAAATGATAATCCAGAACTTTCTGATGAGCTGCGCCATCTCAATATTGGAATCGGTCTTGAAAAGAACTGGAATCGTAATGTGATTGCTGAGAAACTAAAAGTTACAGATAACGCAGATGTCATTCTTGCAGCGATCGAAGCTGGCCAAACTTTAGGCGATATTCCTATCCGTGTCATCACATCTGAAGCAAATGCCTATACAACTTGGCCTCGTACACAGAAATCATTACTTTCTCTCTCAACAGATAGTGCACAAACCATGATTCAACAATCAACAACTCAAATTAATAAAGTGGATGTCCCTACTATTTTAACAACTATTGAAGATTTAGTTACACATATTCATGAAATAAGAGAGGATTACTAAACAACCGCAACTCTATTCATAATAATTGTATTGCATGATATATTATATATACTGATTTACCTATATGACACTTATTTAATTAACTAAATAAACGCTATGATTGGAATTCATGCCATCTTTGGTCACGATTCTATATCATAGCGTTTATTTTGATTCTTATTACTTCCACTATTAGTATGATTTATTTGTTTCCTATCTATTCAAGAAAACATGATTAAAGTGTGATTACTTTACTAGTACCTATGATAATATCTGTAATTTCATCCATATTTGAGATTCTACCTACTGCTAATGAATGTTGACCACAAACTTTATATACACAGGTTCCACATGCTAATAATTCAACACCACTTCTTTCTAGGGCATCTAGAATATCCAAATAATAAGACTGTCTCGTTAATAATTTTACACCTGAATTATAAAAGACTATAGCATCAGGCCTGTCTGGATGTGCCAATACCTTTCTTAAAAAAGTACCTAGCAACGTTTGCCCTACACCCTCATCTCCTCTTCCAAGTGTATCACTATTGATAATAATAACATGTCTATACACTCTTACTCCCCCTTTATAAGCCCTTACCATATCATATGCGATTATTAGATAAAAGGTGAAGTTTGTCGTATAATCTGTAACTTTAATCTATTCTTCCTATCCTCCAAAAGTTTATTTTATTTCTAACTTAATATCTTTATATAACTTGCTGAAAATAAAAATATGCTCCCTTATAATAGATATTTAGCTCATTAATAGCACTATTATAAGGAAAGCACATTTCTAAAATCATTTTTTATTTATTTGTTACGTCTTTTTGCATACATAACGATGTCTACAATACCTTTTGCAATTGTTGCACATAAGAATACAACATTGACTACAAATCCTGCAATTGCAACACCTCTAGATTTACGACTCTTCATATTAATTGCACCAAGTACAGTACCTACGATTGTCACAGGTAAACCAATAATTGGCATAAACCATCCTAATGAAGAAATAATCCCAAGGACTAATGATGTCCAAGAACCTGCACTACTCTCAGGCTTAGAAAAATCTAACACATCATCTTCTTCATCGAAGAATTCATCGTAATCATCATAGTCCTCATAATCTTCATCTGAAATAACAAATTTGTCATCTGAATCCAGTAAATTTAATTCTTGTAAATCCTTGCTGTTTTCATCTTTTAACATTGAACTGCCCCCAATCATTTTTTCTTTATTATATCCCAAAATAGTGTATTAAACCGCATTTTAGAAGATTCTTTGTAGAAAATTTTAGTTAGAGGCTTTTACTTGTGTCCAAATAGAACTATATAAACTAATCACATCTGATGGGTCATTAAATATTTCCATCTTTGGATTTTGTAATACAGAAGCATCTGGATAAGCAACTTTACTATTTTTAATATCTTCTGGTAAAAGTTCTCTTGCTTCACTAATTGGTGTTGAGTAACCAATATATTCAGCATTCATAGCTGCAATATCTGGTCTGCATAAGAAGTTAATATATTGATATGCTTGTTCTACGTTTTCAGCATTTTTAGGAATAACCATACCATCTACGAACCAGTTAGACCCTTCTTTTGGAATAGCATAAGCAAGGTCTGGATTTTCTTGTAACATAACCATTGCATCACCAGCCCATGCAAGCATTAAGGCTGCTTCACCGTTAATCATTTTATTTTTACCTTCATCGCCTACATAAGCAAGCACAAGTGGCGCTTGTTCAATTAAAAGATTTTTAGCTTCTTCTAACTGTGCTTCATCTCTTGTATTCATTGAGTAACCTAATTTCTTTAAGGCAACCATGATTGAATCTCTTTCACTATCATACATAAAGATTTGATCATCATATTTGCTATCCCATAAAATATCCCAACTATCTACTGGCTCATGCACCATTGTTGTATTGTAAACAATCCCCATTGTTCCCCACATATATGGAATAGAATACTCATTATTTGGGTCATATGGTAAGTTTTTAAATTGAGCATCAATTTTAGCTGCATTAGGAATTTTGCTTAAATCTAATTTTTGAAGCATATCATTATTAATCATTTTTTCAATCATATAGTCTGAAGGGAATAAAACGTCATAGTTTCCTGTGCCTTGCTCTACTTTTGCATACATTTCTTCATTGTTGGCGTATTCAGAGTAAACTACTTTAATGCCTGTTTCCTTGGTAAACATACTATTAACTGCTGGATCAATATAGTCTCCCCAGTTATAAACAACAACTTTTCCATTTTCTCCGCCAGATGAACATCCTACGAAGCTTAATCCCATTGCACCTACTGCTACTAAACTTAGTAATTTTTTTACAGTTCTTTTCATTTTTTCATATCACCTTTCCTATTTTTTTACCTCAACTTATTATGTAGTATGAGTATTTTTCTTCTTTAAAAACCCTTTGAAAAATACCAATAACTTGTATTTAAATCTTTCTATGTGAATTCATACTTCATTACATACTATTTTTCATGTGAGTTACTTTTTATATAAATTGGACTAGACGAAAGAAAGCAATATACCACTACTTATTGTAGTGATATATTGCATTGTTTATTCCATCTTTGCTTCTTTTACTTTTTGGTTTGCTTTAATATTACTTACTAAAAGAACAATAATAATTGTTGCAAACATTAAAGTAGATACAGCATTAATTGTTGGGTTAACCCCTTTTCTTGCCATTGCATAAATTTTAATAGGTAGTGTATCTACCCCAGCTCCTGTATTGAAGAAGCTGACTACGAAATCATCGATTGATAATGTAAAGGCAATAAATGTTCCTGAAAGTACACCTGGCATGATTTCTGGTAAAATAACTTTCTTAAACGCATATCCTGGTGTTGCACCCAAGTCTAAAGCAGCCTCATATAAGTTATAATTCATCTGTTTCAGCTTTGGCATAACAGCAAAAATAACATATGGAATACTAAATGTAATATGCGAAATAATGAGTGATGGTAATCCAAATGGGATGTGCAGTACGTTAAAAAGCATCATCAACGAGATACCAATCACAATATCTGGACTGAGCATTGGGATGTAAGTAACATTAATGGCTAAACGCTTTTGCCAACCTGTCATACGGTGAATCCCCATAGCTGCTAATGTTCCAATCACAGTCGCTACTAATGAAGAAACTACTGCTACAGTAAGCGTATAAAGTAACGCTTGTTGAATTCCTGTATCACTAAATACTCTCGTATACCAATCTGTGGTAAAGCCTTTCCAAATAGGAAGTTTAGAGTCATTAAATGAAAATATCATTAAAACGGCTACAGGAGCATACATAATGAGTAAAATTAAACTCAAATAACTACGTTTAATCCATTTCATTAGAATAGTCCTCCTTCTTCATCTAATGCCCCTTTACGTGACATGAACCCTAAAGTAATAAGGACAATAATCATTAAAATCATAGAAACAGCTGAACCGAATCCCATGTCTCCTGTTCTTGTAAACTGCTCTTCAATAATATTACCAATGAGCATAACTTTTCCTCCACCTAGAAGTCTTGTAATGAGGAAAGTTGTAAGGGCTGGCATAAATACCATGATAATCCCTGTAATCACACCTGGCATACTAAGTGGCAGCGTAACCTTCTTAAATGTTGTCCATTTATCTGCTCCTAAGTCATAAGAGGCTTCAATTAATTTATGATCAATTTTTACAAGTGCATTGTAAATTGGAAGTACCATGAATGGGAAGAAGTTATAAATCATCCCAAAGATAACCCCAAAATTCCCATAAAGGAATTTCACCGATGGTAATCCCATGGCATTTAACATATTATTAATAACACCGTTATTTTCAAGTAAGTTTGCCCATGCATAGGTTCTAAGCAATGAGTTCATCCACATTGGTAAAATAACAAGTAATAAAATAATACTCTTATTAGACATATCCCTACCTGCTAAAATCATAGCAAGTGGATACGCTAGTACTAAACAAATCACTGTACTAATAAATGCAAATCCGATAGAACGCATCATCGCTACAATGTAATAGTCTTCCATAAACTTTTGGTAGTTGGCAAGCGTAAACTGTCCATCTACAAAAAAGCTGAAATATACAATCAGTAGTAGAGGAACGATGATGAAAATCGCTGCCCATATCAAGTACGGATATGCTAAAGATTTTCTATTCATCTCTTATCTCCTTTTCATAATGTGAATATCTTCTGGCATAATCACAAGGCCAACTTGTTCACCTTCCGATGCCATTTGTGTAGAATGTACTGTCCAAGTAAAGTGGTCTGCTTCAATCATCATTTCATAGTGAACCCCTTTGAAAGTAACTGATTTTACAGTTCCTTGTAACATACCTTCTTCTACTGGTACCAGTTTGATATCTTCTGGTCTCACCACTACATCTACTTCTACATTGTCACCAAAACCTGCATCTACACAAGTAAAGTCTACATTGTGGAAGTTTACAAGATAGTCTTTTTTCATTAGACCCACTAAAATATTACTTTCACCAATGAAGTCTGCAACAAAAGCATTCTTTGGTTCATTGTAAATATCTACTGGTGTTCCGATTTGCTGAATTTTCCCACCGTTCATAACAGCAATCGTATCTGACATGGTTAAAGCTTCTTCTTGGTCATGGGTAACAAAGATAAATGTGATGCCAACTTTTTGTTGAATACGTTTTAGCTCTGCTTGCATCCCTTTTCTAAGCTTAAGGTCAAGTGCACCAAGTGGCTCATCTAATAAAAGCACTTCTGGTTCATTAACAAGTGCTCTAGCGATGGCAATACGTTGTTGTTGCCCCCCACTAAGAGAATCTATAGAACGCTTTTCATAACCTTGTAAATTTACAAGTTCAAGCATTTCTTTTACTTTCTCTTTAATCACTTGTTTATCCATTTTTTTGATATTCAGTCCAAATGCAATATTCTCTTCTACATTCATATGAGGGAATAGTGCATACTTTTGGAATACTGTATTAATCTTTCTTTTATAAGGAGGTAACTTTGCAATGTTTTCTCCTTCAAATAAAACTTCTCCGTTACTACATTCTTCAAACCCACCAATAATTCTAAGTAAAGTCGTTTTTCCACATCCACTTGGTCCAAGTAGTGTTAAAAACTCATTACGTCTGATGTACATATTAATATTGTCTAGTACAACATTATCACCATATTGTTTTGTAATATTTTTTAGATCTATGATATAATCATTGCCCATTTTAAATTCACTCATTACTTCATTACTCCTTTAAAAACTTGGTGGTGTCGCAACCCAAAGGATTGTTGCTTTCGTCTTACCTGTATTTTGTAAATAGTGATCGCTCGTTGGTCTAAAATAAAAACTATCGCCTTTTTTAGCTTTGAACTTTTTATTTCCTAAATGTACATATATATTTCCAGCAATTACATAACCAAATTCTTCACCTTCATGTGGTGCCTGTACTATAGATTTCCCACCTGGGTCTAAATGTATGAGTATAGGCTCCATATCATTTTTTTGTGCATTAGGAATCAACCAACTAATCATATTGCCATGTTCTTTATCTTCTTTTTCAAAAATATCTTGCTTAGAAAAAACAATTTTTTCTTGGCTTGTTTCATTGAAGAAATCTTTAAGATTGGTTCCTAAACACTCCAATATATCTATAAGTGTTGCAATAGATGGTGATGTTAATCCTCTTTCAACTTGAGAAATAAACCCTTTTGAAAGTTCACAACGATCTGCCAACTCTTCTTGAGTTAATCCATTCTTTTTACGAAGCTGATTAATTTTAGCCCCAATATCCACCGCCTATTCCTCCTTTTCTCTTTTTATTCCCTATATATATAAACTTTTTGTTTACAGTCATTAAACTAATCCTACAAAATTATACTTAATTTTACTTTATCCGTCAACAGTAAAACAGTAAATATTTATTCATACCAAATAATTTGTTTAGTATATACTTTCTTTCATTCTAAAAAAACCATTCTATTTAATATTATCTTATGGAGTTTTTTTAATACTACTCTTGTGTTTTTCTTTAATCTTGAACCTGTCCATTATTCATGTGCATATTTTTATTTTATTTATCATATTTTATATTAATTTCTTTTTATAAGGAGGTTCATATGAAATCTATCAAAAGCAAACACGTAGACTATTATAAATTATACAATACCACTTTAGCTGCAATAACTTTCTGCTTCCTATACATAGAAATAAATTTTTTCTTATCCCTAGGTAGCTATCTTTCTTTTATTTTTTTAGGCATTGGCCTTACCTCATTTTGCTTGTATTTCCTTTTAAAAGATCGCTTGCCCATTCTCGTTGCTTTTTTTACTACTTTAATCTCTATTATGCTTAACTTTTTATAAAAATGACCTACATTAAGTTAAATTGTTTATCTAACTTAATGAAGGTCATTTTTAACACAAAAAAGGATACCATATAATATGGTATCCTCATTGTTTTAACTATTTTAAGTTAGCTTTAGCTGTTTCAACTAATTGTGTGAAAGCAGCTGGGTTAGAGATTGCTAATTCAGATAACATTTTTCTGTTGATGTTAACGTTAGCATTTTTTAATCCGTTCATGAAACGGCTGTAAGATAATCCATTTAAACGAGCTGCAGCGTTGATACGTGCAATCCAAAGTGTTCTGAATTCTCTTTTTCTTAATTTACGACCTACGTAAGCGTAGTTTAATGATTTCATTACAGCTTGTTTAGCTGTTCTGAATTGTTTAGATTTAGCTCCTCTGTAACCTTTAGCTAATTTTAATACTCTATTACGTCTTTTTTTAGTAGACATTCCGCCTTTAACTCTTGCCATTGTCTTAACCTCCTATCGTGATTCTATCTTATAAATATGGTAAAATTCTTTTCATTTGTTTTTCGTTTGTGCTGTCAACTAAACCAGCTTTTCTTAAGTTACGTTTAGTTTTTGTTGATTTTTTTGTTAAGATATGTCTTTTGTAAGCTTTGCTTCTTTTTAATTTACCTGTTCCTGTTACTTTGAAACGTTTTGCAGCTGCTCTATTTGTTTTTAATTTTAATTTAGCCATTAGAATTTCCTCCTTTTATATATATAGTTAATTTATCAAAAGGTATCCTATTTAGGTACTACCACGATAACCATTGCTCTTCCTTCTAATTTAGGTTTAGCTTCTACAGTACCAACTTCTTCAACCATTGTGATTGCTTGTTCAAGAAGCTCATTACCTCTATGAGTATGCATCATTTCACGCCCACGGAATACAACTGAAATTTTAACCTTGTCACCTGACTTAAGGAATTTCACTGCATTTCTCATCTTCGTTTCAAAGTCGTGTTTTTCAATGCTTGCTGAAAGTCTAACTTCTTTTACACTGATAGTTTTTTGTTTCTTACGTGCTTCTTTTTCTTTCTTAGCTGCATCAAACTTATACTTACCATAGTCCATAATTTTACATACTGGTGGTTTCGCTTGTGGGGCAATCTTTACTAAATCAAGATTTTTCTCAGCTGCCATTTTTTGGGCATCTCTACCTGACACAATGCCGATTTGCTCTCCATCAGCTCCAATAAGTCTCACTTCTTTGTCACGAATTTGTTCGTTGATCATTAAATCGTTAATAACGGGCACCTCCTAAATTTTGTTTGCCAAAACTTTTATTTATCACCCTTCTATGCGTGGGTGTAACGCTACTCATATTATGCCACCTAAAATTTATTCTATATAACAAAACAAGGTGGACAGCCGAAACTATCCACCTCTCTATAATTCATACTAAGTTGCAGTATTATAAACTAATTAGTATGACCTTACGAACTTACTTGTTGTAAGGTGAGAAGAATAGCTTCTACTTTATCGACACTTGCTGTGTCGTAAAACCTTTATTAGAATAGCATATCACATTACCTTTGTCAACTTTTATTTCATTTTATTTTTTTTGATTAAGGCTTATTCTTCTTCTGCCCACACCAGTGCAGCTCTTACGGCTCTTTTCCATCCTTTGATTAATCGATTTTTCTCTTCTTCTGACATCATTGGTGTAAATTCTTTTTGAAGTTTCCAGTTCATTTTGATTTCTGCTTTATCCTTCCAGTAGCCCGTTGCTAGTCCTGCAAGATAAGCTGCACCTAGTGAAGTGGTTTCAACACACTGCGGACGATGCACCTTTGTTTGAAGGATATCTGCTTGGAACTGCATGAGAAAATCATTAATACTTGCACCACCATCTGTTTTTAATGCTTTTAAATGAATATTGGCATCTTCCTCCATCGCGCTTAGCACATCTGCCGTTTGATAAGCAATAGATTCTAAAGTAGCACGAATGAAGTGTTCCTTTTTACATGAGCGTGTAATCCCTACAATGGTGCCTTTTGCATCTTGTTGCCAATAAGGTGCACCTATTCCTGTAAAGGCTGGTACAATATAGACGCCATCTGTATTGTCTACTGCCTCTGCATATTCACTAGACTGCTTTGCATGTTTAATCATTCTCATACTATCTCTAAGCCATTGAATAGCTGCTCCTGCCACAAATACACTTCCCTCAAGAGCATATTCTACCTTATTATCTGTACTTGCTGCGATTGTTGTTAATAATTGATGTTTGGACTCAATCGCCTTTTCACCTGTATTCATCAATAGGAAGCAACCTGTTCCATATGTATTTTTGACTTCTCCAGGTTCAAAACAACATTGTCCAAATAATGCAGCTTGTTGATCGCCTGCTACACCTGCTATTGGCACTTCTCCACCCATTACATTTTGGTCTGTGTAACCATAAATAGCACTAGATGGCCTCACTTCTGGCAGCATAGAAGCTGGAATATTAAAGTATTTTAATAAATCTTCATCCCAACAAAGCTTATGAATATCAAATAACATGGTTCTAGACGCATTGGTATAATCTGTGGCATGTACTTTTCCTTTTGTTAAATTCCACATAAGCCATGTATCTACTGTTCCAAATAATAATTTTCCCGCTTCGGCATCTTCTCTTGCATGGGGTACATTGTCTAAAATCCATTCGATTTTAGAAGCACTAAAATAAGCATCTGGAATAAGACCTGTTTTGTCACGTACACTTTTTTCTAATCCATCTTGTTTAAGCTGTTTAATACGCTCTGCTGTTCGTCTGCATTGCCAAACAATCCCATTGTAGACTGGTTGTCCTGTTTCTTTGTTCCATACAATGGTCGTTTCTCTTTGATTGGTTATGCCAATACCACGAATTTGCTCTACATTAATGCCTGCCATGACCATAGCTTCCATCATAACCGCTAATTGAGAAGACCAAATTTCTAATGGATTATGCTCTACCCATCCGATTTCTGGATAAATCTGTGTCAGCTCTTTTTGCGCCATAGAACAAATTTCACCTGTTTTATCATATATAATACACCTAGAACTGGTCGTTCCTTGATCTAATGCGAGTATATATTGTTTCATTAACTACCTCCTCGGTTACTTTCTATTTTATATACTACACTTTTTATAGTGTCTATCTCAACTCTTTGTTTCTACTATATAATATACTAAAAACTTCATATATATAAATGCTTCATAATTATTTATTATGATGTTATATCTATTAGCCCCTCTATTTTATCTGTGTCTTTCATTGTATCTTTTATTATATAATAACAATAAATACTTGAAAAAATTTTCGAATTTGTCTGTCTAAATTTTCTTCAGATACTAAAAAAGAAGCCATATGCTTATCTTCACAAGCATATGGCCTCTTTTTTATTATTTACTTTGTTGTTCTTCTACTTCAATGTGTTGAAGGTAGTTGAATTTAGTTTTGATTTCTTCGTCTACACGATTGATGAAATCAGCAAGACTTTGCACCCCTTCATCACCTTTTTGGCGGCTACGAACAGAAACTGTTTTGTTTTCCATTTCATCTGCCCCTACTACGATGATATAAGGTACTCTTTCCATACGTGCTTCACGGATTTTGTATCCGATTTTTTCTGTACGGTAGTCAGCTTCAACTTTCATGATGCCACGGTTTTTAAATTCGCGTACAATTTCTGCTGCATAATCTGCGTATTTATCAGAAAGTGGAAGGACTTTAACTGCCACTGGTGCAAGCCATGTTGGGAAGCAACCATTATATTTTTCAATAAGCATCGCAAGTGTTCTTTCATAGCATCCGATTGATGTACGATGGATAATAAGTGGATGTTTTTTCTCACCATTTTCATCAATATATGTCATACCTAATCTTTCACCTAAAGCGAAGTCGATTTGTACAGTGATGATTGTATCTTCTTTACCATGAACGTTTTTGAATTGGATATCGAGTTTTGGTCCATAGAATGCTGCCTCACCAACTGCTTCTTCGTAGTTGATTTGAAGATGATCTAAGATATTTCTCATAAGGCTTTCTGTTCTTTCCCAAGCCTCTGGGTCATTGATGTATTTCTCTGTGTTTTCTGGGTCCCATTTAGAGAAACGATAGCTGATATCACTTTCGATACCAAGTGTTGTCATCATGTAGTTGATAAGCTCAATTACACCTCTAAACTCGTCTTCTAATTGAGCTGGTGTACATACAAGGTGACCTTCAGAAATTGTGAATTGTCTTACACGAATCAGTCCGTGCATTTCACCTGATGACTCATTTCTAAATAATGTAGAAGTTTCACCATAACGGATTGGAAGGTCACGGTAGCTGTGTTGTTCTGCATTATATACTGTGAATTGGAATGGACATGTCATTGGACGAAGTGCAAATACTTCTTTATCTACTTCTTCATCTCCAAGTACAAACATACCATCTTTATAGTGATCCCAGTGACCTGACATTTTGTAAAGGTCGCTCTTCGCCATAAGAGGTGTTTTAGTTAAAACATAACCTCTTCTTTCTTCTTCATCTTCTACAAAACGTTGAAGTGTTTGAACGATTCTTGCACCTTTTGGCATAAGAAGTGGAAGACCTTGACCTACTTTTTCATCTGTTGTGAAAAGTTTAAGTTCACGACCAAGTTTGTTGTGATCACGTTTTTTAGCTTCTTCTAAAGCTTCTAAGTGTGCTGCAAGCTCAGCTTTTTTAGGGAATGCTGTTGCGTAAAGACGGTTAAGCATTTTGTTTTTCTCGCTACCTTTCCAGTAAGCACCTGCTGATTGAAGAATTTTGAACGCTTCAACTGGTTTTGTAGTCATAAGGTGTGGACCTGCACAAAGATCTACGAAATCCCCTTGTTTGTAGAAGCTAATTACTTCACCTTCTGCAAGATCATTAATTAATTCTACTTTATACGGTTCACCTGCAACTTCCATTAATTTGATTGCTTCATCTTTTGGAAGTTCAAATCTTTCGATTGGTAATTTTTCTTTTACGATTTTTTTCATTTCTGCTTCGATTTTAGCAAAATCATCTTCTGTGAAGTGTTTCTCTGAATCAAAGTCATAGTAAAAACCATCTTCAATAGCTGGTCCAATTGCAAGTTTTACTTCTGGGTAAAGTCTTTTTACGGCTTGAGCCATAATATGTGCTGCAGTATGTCTAAATGCCCATCTACCTTCTTTATCATTGAAAGTTAAAATTTCAAGTTCACAGTCTTCATTAAGCACTGTTCTAAGGTCTACCATTTCCCCATTTACTTTACCAGCACATGCTGCTCTAGCAAGTCCGCTGCTTAATTCTTCTGCAATGCCAAGCACTGTAATGCCTTTGTTCACTTCTCTGATGCTGCCATCTTTAAGTGTAATCTTAATCATGTTAATCTCTCCTTCTTATTTATTGTGATTTATATTCCCTATAATATCCTTCTTAAGAACAGTTAGTTCTTTTATTTCCTTACAAAACCTTCACTGTACTTACGCACTTTTAAATAAAGTAGAACTTCTTATAGGTTTTCTTCTTATTTAAAGAAGACGTTTACTTGATCTAAGTTTTATATTTTTATAAAACAAAAAACTCCCGTCCCTCTTTAAATAAAAATTTAAAAAGGGACGGGAGCGTATATTCTCTATATTCCCGCGGTTCCACCCTTGTTGTTTCTTCTATATCCCAAATCTAGTCTATAGACCAAGTCTAGTACTTAAGGCCTACTACTACATTGTTTTATGTCCTAGAAACCACTTCATTAACTATAACGGCGTTACCGGATTGTTTTGCAATCACTCCGAGGTAGTCTTCACCTAAACACTTTAAAAATACTCCCAGCCATGGTATCTTCTCTCTGAAAAAGCTTCCTTTAAGTTACTCGTCTCATCATTGTTTTTATGTTTATTAAACTTAATGTCATTATTTTAATCAATTGCACTCTAAGTTGTCAATATCTTTTCTCATACACTCATAGTTTTCAAAAATTTCATAGTTTCTTACTAGTGTGCCAAAAGATTCAATCCCCTCTAATTTCTCCTGATTATCTATAATAAGCACAGGAACTTTTCGTGATTTAATCTCACTATGAAGTTCCTCCAAAGCCTCTTTCAGTTCTTCTTGCTCAGTACTCGTGGGCAGAAAACTCTCCTGTATAACTCTTCTATCTTTTATATATTTCATCACAATACATCTAGGTGTTTTAATCATTGCCACATAGTTTTTTATTGTTTTGCTTAAATACAAACTTTGATAAGTGATCTCTATATCATAGCAATGTAAATGTTCGGCCAAAAAAGTTTTTAATCCCCGTAAATCCATAGGTAAAATATCATCACTGACAATTAAGATAACTTTACGCCCCACAATATCTTGTAAATTAGGTATAAAAGACGCCGGTTTTTCCTTGGCTAGTTCTCTTAGATATTGATAATAGGGTTTATTTTTTTCTTCTTGACCGTTTCCAAACCACATCACAAAGGGAGAAGTGTTTTCTAATTTAAAAATCAGTTGATTATTTTGAACAAATATACTACACAATCTTGTCAAATCCATACCAAGCGCCCCTTTCTTTATGAGCTTATCAATAACTAGAGTTAATCTATCTTTTGAATCACTCTATATTCATTAGTATATTCTTTTTTCTTCTATAATACACAATTAATATTATACTTTGTATCGTTATATTACTTTTAAAATAATAAAAAATCCTTAGCGTTAAGCACTCATTACTTAACACTAAGGATTTTTCTCTCTTTATTAATCTCTTATCTAAATACTACGCCTTCTTCTACACTCATAGAGTCTACAATTGCTAAAGATTCTACGCGTAAACCACTTTCTCTAAGGAGTTTACCACCATCTTGGAAACCTTTTTCAATCACAATACCTGCACCTACTACTGTAGCTCCTGAATCTTTTACAATTTGAGATAACCCAAGTAAAGCTTGTCCATTTGCAAGGAAATCATCAAGAATTAATACATGGTCTTCTGGATTTAAAAATTCTTTAGAAACCATAATGTCATACACTCTACCATGAGTGAAAGATTCTACTTTGCTTGTATACACATCGCCTGCAATATTTTTTGTTTTGCTTTTCTTAGCAAATACAACAGGTACATTAAAATGACGTGCTGCAATACATGCAATTGCAATACCTGATGCTTCTATCGTTAAGATTTTATTGATTTTTTCTCCCTCAAATCTTCTTTTAAATTCTTTTCCTATTTCATCTAATAAGTTCACATCAATTTGGTGATTTAGGAAAGAATCTACTTTTAACACATTTCCTTCTCTAATATTGCCATCTTTTACAATGCGATCTTTTAATGCTTTCATATATCCCTCATCCTTATTGCTTATTAATCTATTTATATCATCTGTATTACTTCTATTTAATTAGTACACATCGTATAAAGATTCCATGCTATTACTTTTTACGCTCTATGTACTTTTAATCTCTATTTTGTATCTACCTCTTAATGCGCTTCCATACTCTTTGGTAACACTAGACTTAAAATGATAGAAGTTAAAAATACTACTGCTACACAGTTTTCTGCGAAGACGCTTTTGATAATGTCTGGGAAAATCACAAAGATATCTGGTACTTGTGTAAATCCAATTCCAATACTAAGGGATAATGCTACAATAATTAAGTTTCTTTGATTATAACCACAATCTCCAATCATTTGAAGTCCACTTACTACAATTGAACCAAACATAATCAGTGTACAACCTCCAAGGACTGGTTCTGGAAGTGTTGCTAGAATTGCTCCAAATGCTGGGAATAATCCTGCCAAAATCATAATGATTGCACCCATTAAAATCGTAAAACGATTCACTACTTTCGTCATAGCCACAAGCCCTACATTTTGGCTAAATGAAGTAATTGGCATACAACCAAACATACCTGATAAACTACTAATAAATCCATCACAAGCAATAGAACCTGCAATCTCTCTATCATTTACTTCACGATTTAAACCTGATTTTGCCAAAGCTGAGGTATCCCCTATTGTTTCTGTTGCTGAAACTAAGAAAATCAGTACCACTGAGATAATCGCATTTAAATTAAACTCTGGTTTAAACGGTAAAAACTGTGGTAGTGCGATAATGCTACTTTGACTTACTGCTGTAAAATCTACTTTTCCCATAAAAATAGCTACAATATAACCTACTACTAAGCCTACTAAAACAGATAGCTGTTTGTAATGCTTATGTGCAAAAATATTAAATGCTAAACAAGTTACTAATGTAATCGTTCCTAATAATAAATTGGATACTGAGCCAAAATCACTTGCTCCATGTCCACCCCCAAAAGAGGCAGCTCCTACATTTAAAAGTGAAAAACCAATAGCTGTTACAACACTAGCTGCAACAATTGGTGTAATAATCTTTCTCCAATACTTTGCAAATAAACCTAAAAAACCTTCTATTAAGCCCCCTACAATGACAGCTCCCATAATGGCACCATAACCATACTGGGCGCCAATGGTGCAAAATACAGAAACGAAGGTAAAACTAATCCCCATAACAATCGGCATTTTTGAACCGATTTTCCATATAGGGTAAAGTTGTATAATTGTTCCGATTCCGGCAATCATCATAGCACATTGGATGAGCATAGCACTTTGCTCACTAGATAAGCCTGATACGCCAGCTACAATAATAATAGGTGTAATATTTGCTACGAACATAGCTAAAACGTGTTGAAGTCCAAAAGGAATCGCTGTAGTAACAGGTACTCTTCCATCTAATTCATAAACGCTAGAATAGTTTTTCGCTCCTTGGATAAATAAATTGCTTTTTTCTTTGATAGTATTCATTATTCATGCCTCCATGTTAGTTAGCATGACCGTATAATGAGTCCCTTTAACGATATGTAATAATATTGTCATCTCGTAGTCAAGTTATTTAAGGTAACCTGGTAGAAACTGTTGAACCATATTTTCAACGTTATACGATACTTTGCTTTATATGTTGACTATCATAATACATTTTTCTTGCTTTGTCTACAAAATTTTACATTTCTTCAAAAATAAAAATCGTAAGTTTCAAGTGTTGATTTCACTCTAAACTTACGATTTAGTTCCTGCTTTCTACTTATTCAACTCCTCGATTAAACACTTCCTTAAGCTGCTTTTTATAATAATCTCTTAAATTAATTTCTTAAAATTACCCAACCAGAACTTCACACCCTCTACACGATTCTCTACACCATAAGTCATTTGATGCCTCTCACAAATTTGTGCCACAATGGCTAGTCCAAGTCCTGTTCCTTGTCCACTTCTATGCGCATCATTCTCTACTTTATAAAATACCTCCCATATTTGATCTATTTTTTCTTTAGGAATAATTGGTCCTTGATTTTGTATATAAAACTTATCTTCTTTATATCCAATCTCTATGATACTTCCCCTTTCTGCATGTTGGATGGCATTTAAGAGTAAGTTATGAATGGCACGTTCCATACTTTTATACTCAGCTTGAATCTCCTCTCCCTCAAAATCTAACTGAACCTTAAGTTCTTTTTCTTCTAACCATTTTTCTTTACCTTGTAGTAAATGTTCTACTAACTGTTGTAGTACAATATTTTCTAGTTTCATTGCATAAGCACTATTTTGCAATCTACTCAATTCAATCATTTCTAGTATCAACTCATTCATTTTATTAGTTTCATCAATAATAACCTCTAGATAATGTTCCCTCTTATCCTCTGCAATCTTTTCCTTTAACCCTTCACTATAAGTTTGAATAATGGCTAGTGGTGTTTTAAGTTCATGTCCTATGGCATCTACCAATTGTCTTCTATTCTTTTCAAACTGCTCTCTTTTTTGATTCGTACGCCATAAAGCCATCGATAAAATGAGAGACATCACAAATGTTAATAGCCCTGAAAAGAAATAAACCAGCTTTAACTCCTCTATGGTAACATTCCATGGTCTATAAAGCATTGCTATAGCCAACTGATAGCTTCCTGTTTCTGTTTCAATCTCTCTATAGTTTTCATAAGCCCTTAAATTCATTTCATCAGTAATTCTATAACCTGCTTCTTCCCATTGGTATAATCTCTCTTTAAAAGGCTTCAGTTCCTTCTGCCGCTCTAAGTATCTCTTTGAAAGCTTATTTGCCTCTTCTGCCACGTCTTTTATTGGCACTGAAAAATCCCACCAGTCGGATTCATAAGGAACCATTTCTGAGCTTGGCTCTACTTCAAATTCGTATTCTTTGACAAGTTTGGCATCTTCATCTCTCCATGCCATTATTTCTCTATCTCTATAGATTTCATAAATCTCTATTTTCTCTGGATAGAGTTCCTGTCCTAAGATATACCCACTTGCCTTAATCCAATCAATGCATTCTTCATCCGTCTGAACTCTCATTACAAACGATATAATTTCTTCTATCTCCTCCTGAGTCAGCCATTTCTCCAAATCAATATATTGACTTCCACCTTTTATTGGTTCTAAATTCCAATTCATCCCATTACTAATTAAATATGTTCCTGATTTTGCAACACATGCTTTATCTTTGAAAATTGCCATTGCCCCATATACTTTATAGTCGTCTTCATACGCCAAGTCGTTATTCATACTATCATTAATATGTATAAAGCCACCATCTATACCTTCAGCTACCTCTTCAGTCGTTTCTACTTTTATATTGTCCTCCTTATTCAGTATTTCTGTTTGATTTTGCTCAATCTTATCAAGTTCATTGCCTCTATTACTCTCCTGCTTTAAGGCATTGATTTCTCTCTGTCTTATTGCAACTTCCTCTTTACTATAATAGGCTTCAATATGCTCCTCTACAGAATCTACTATTTCAAAAATATGACTGTTATATTCCTTTTTCACATCTTTTTGTTTGCTATATGTAAAAATCCCCATCATGGTCACATAACCTATGCCAAAGCCAACTAACACCTTACCAAAAATCTTCCAGAATGTTTTCATCTAATCCTCTGCCTCCAGTCTATAGCCCACTTTTCTAATCGTATGTATACACTTGCCACTTTTCCCTAATGCTTTTCTAAGCTTTTTCATATGATTATCTAATATACGTTCATCCCCTTCAAAATCATATCCCCATAGCTTCACCAAAATCTCCTCTCTAGATACTACCTGATTTTTATGATGTAAAAAATATTCTAATAAACGGTATTCTAAATGAGGCAATTTAATCTCTTTTTCTGCTACATAAACCTTCCGCTCACTACTAAACATTTGAATATTGCCTGCCTGTAGACAATCTTCTATCACCTTCCCCTGTGCCCGTTTAATTAGTGCCATACTCTTGGCATAAAGTACAACAAGTGAAAAAGGTTTGGTCATATAATCATCCGCCCCTAATTCATAGCCCAATAGTTGATTACTTTCATCTATCTTAGCAGTTAAAAAGATAATCGGCATGGTTTGCTTATTCTTACGAATTGCCCTACAAACTGAAAAGCCATCTAACTTTGGCATCATAATATCTAATAGAACCAAATCATAACTATTTTCCTCTAGTCGCTCCAGTGCTTCCACTCCATTATTAGCACACGTCACCTCTATATCCTTTATCTTAAAATAGTCTACAATGACTTCTTGCATTCGTATTTCATCTTCTACAAGTAATATTTTTATCATTTATTGTCTCCCTTCTGTAGTAAGTATATCTAGCTAATCTATCTTTTATCTATCCTATTTGTATTCCTACTATCATTTTTTCCCTACGTAATAAAAGATGTTCAAAATATACCTCTAATCTAGACATACTTAATGTTCAATCTATATCTAAAATTTGCTTTCTGCTAAAGCTGTATAAAAAAAGTAGTAGGTCTATTAATGATTCATCTACCTACTACTTTTTTTCTTATTTAATTCTTATCTTATGCTTTTATCATAATTTATGGCTGTCTATTTGTCCACTTTTTATGCAAACTATTATATGTAAAAATTTACATTTCCTTTTTGACCTATAACTATTTATAGTTCAATATTCTATGTATCACTTCTAATATCTTAGGCTTTCTTACACTATTTATAACAGCTAAACATACCATACAGATTACATTCACTACTAAAATCATAATCGCTGGTATCATACCTAAAGCATCTGCTACCATCCCTACAATCTGTGGTGTAATAATTCCACCAAGTGCTGCAATACCTAATAAAAGAGACATGCCTAATGTAGAGCCTTTAATATATTCTCCTCCACATGCTACTGAAGTTGGATAAATGCCTGCAAAGAAGAATCCTAAACCAATAATAGCTACTGTAATCCATAAAAGCTGCTGAGTAGAAATCAACAATACAAAGAAAATAGCAGTGGCACTACAGTTCATTAAAATGAGTTTTTTCTTATCTACTCTGCTTGATAAATAAGCTGTAAGTAAACGCCCTACCATAATCACAAGCCATGTAATCGAAATCAGATTGGTTGCATACTGATCACTCATAATCCCCATACTTTTAAAATAGGTAATAAACCAACCATTTACACAATTTTCTACGCCTAGGTAGAAGAATAAAATCCCACCCATTGTATAGAACCCCATATTTTTCAAGAACTGTTTTTCATCTTGTCCTTTATTCTTTTTAGATACCACTACTTTTTCTTCCAGTGGCAATCTCATATAACCAAGCCATGCAATAAAGCATAATATCATAACGAGATAAACAATAGCACGCCACCCCATGCCTTGTCCTATAAAATAAGTTGCCAGTAATGGACAAGTAAACGCCCCTACTGCAAAAACTGTATGTAATAAATTAAGCGCAGCTGTTGTTCCAATATGATCATTGACTACCATATTGTTAACAATACTAACTGTTCCTCTTCCTATACCTAATAAGAGGCAAAATACAAATAATAAATATACTGGTGGACAGAAACTAATTACACCTAAGCTTACTGGAATAAGAAGTGTCAATCCTACTGTGGTTTTCTTTCTTCCTATTTTTCCAACTAAAATAGGATTAATAAAACTTGCTAAAAAATTCCCTATAGCAAAAGCAGATAACAAACTACCTGCCACACTATAATTAATACCTATTTCTTCAATCAAATACGGTAAAACAATACCTAATACTAATGCCATCATCCCATTTGCCAAAAAAGCATAATAACATGGCCAAAACTTTTTAATCTTATCCATTATTCTTCTCCTTATGATCAGTCTATTTTTTGTAAATATCTAAGTCTATCAATCCAGCACCCACACTTGATCTTAGTTCATTACTTACGTTCTTTACCCAAGTTTATTTCTTAAGTATTGAACGCTATAACTGTTTCATATACTATCATTGTATTGATCTGTTATAGATAAACCATATTCTGTCGAACACATAACTAGGGCATATAAATCTCACTTGTTCATCCTATCTTCATCAAACATTTTCAACAACTAGCTCAGATGGTCGTAAAAAGTGTTTCTAAAAGAAACTTTCAGCCTTTTCTAACAGAAACACTTTTTTACCAACCTTTAGTTAACCCTTTTATAACTCCTATTAATAAGGTAATGAATCCAAAATGAATATAATCTATTGCTCATCCAATAGGTAGTTATACTTAGTTCGGATTTCATCTTGCACTCTTGCCACAAAATCTTCTAATTTCATAGCACCTTCTTCACCTTTACGGCTACGTACACTCACTGTACCATCTGTTTCTTCTTGTGCACCTACTACAACAATAAATGGTGTACGCATATTTCTTGCTTCTCTGATTTTGTATCCGATTTTTTCTGAACGTTCATCAATCTCTACTTTTATACCTACTGCTTCTAGTGTATCATAAACTTTTCTAGCATAAGCTTGATGTTTATCAGAAATAGGAAGTACTTTAACTTGAACTGGTGCAAGCCACGTTGGAAAAGCGCCTGCAAAGTGCTCTGTAATGACTCCAATAAAACGTTCAATACTACCAAATACCACACGGTGAATCATAACTGGTCTATGTTTTTCACCATCTGCACCAATGTATTCTAATTCAAATCGTTCTGGAAGTTGGAAGTCCAATTGGATGGTACCACATTGCCATGTTCTTCCTAAGCTATCTTCTAATTTGAAGTCAAGTTTTGGTCCATAGAAAGCACCATCTCCTTCATTGACTTCATAGTCATAGCCTAATTCTTCAATAGCTTCTTTAAGACCATTGGTCGCCATTTCCCAAGCCTCTAATTCACCTACATGGTCTTCTGGCATAGTAGAAAGCTCAATTTTGTATTTGAAACCAAATGTTTTATATACTTCATCAATTAGATTAACTACTCCTTTGATCTCATCTTTGATTTGTTCTGGTAACATAAAAATATGGGCATCATCTTGAGTAAAGTTACGCACTCTCATTAAACCATGAAGGGCTCCAGAAAGTTCATGACGGTGTACAAGACCTAATTCCCCTACTCTAAGTGGTAAGTCTTTGTATGAGTGCATTTTAGTTTTGTAAACCAGCATGCCCCCAGGACAGTTCATTGGTTTGATGGCATAATCTTCATCATCAATGATTGTTGTATACATATTGTCTCTGTAATGGTCCCAGTGACCGCTTCTAAGCCATAACTGTTTATTAAGAATAATTGGTGTAGAAACTTCCACATAACCAGCTTTTTTATGAATTTGTCTCCAGTAGTCAATAAGTGTATTTTTAAGTTCCATGCCCTTTGGTAAAAAGAATGGGAATCCTGGTCCTTCATCTAATAATGTAAAAAGTTCAAGTTCTTTACCTAATTTACGGTGATCACGTTTTTTAGCTTCTTCCAATTTTTCGAGGTAATCATTAAGCTCTGCTTTCTTTGAAAAGGCTGTTGCATACAGACGAGAAAGCATTTTATTTTTTTCACTACCTCTCCAGTAAGCTCCTGCCACAGACATAATCTTAAATGCCTCTACTGATTTTGTATTCATAAGATGAGGCCCTGCACAAAGGTCAATAAATTCCCCTTGTTTGTAGAAAGAAATAGTTTCACCTTCTGGTAAGTCTTGAATGAGTTCAATTTTATAAGGCTCATCAGCAACTTCCATTAATTTAATGGCTTCATCACGAGGTAATTCAAAACGTTCAATTGGTAATTTTTCTTTAACGATTTTTTTCATTTCAGATTCAATTTTTTCAAAGTCTTCTTGTGAGAATGGTTTGTCTGTATCAAAATCGTAATAGAACCCCTCTTCAATGGCTGGTCCAATAGCTAATTTTACTTCTGGATAAAGTCTTTTGACTGCTTGTGCCATAATATGGGCTGCAGTATGACGAAATGCCCATCTTCCATCTTTGTCATTGAAAGTTAAGATTTCCAAATTACAATCTTCATTTAGCTGGGTGCGAAGGTCTACTCTTTCTCCATTCACAAGCCCTGCACAAGCTGCCCTTGCTAAACCACTACTAAGACTTTCTGCTACTTCTAATACTGAAATACCTACTTCACATTCTTTGACACTACCATCTTTAAGTTTAATTTTAATCATTATGCTAACATCCTTTCATTTATATTGAATAGGTCATACAAATCATTGTATGGCTCATTTTCTGAAACATATTTTTAGTGTATATCCTCTTAAAAGTCTATGATATTTCCTTACTGGTTTACATGATGATTCTATAAAATGAGTGATCTTATAAATGTAATGATTTCAATATACTATCCTTACCAAATGACATATAAAAACCCCGTCCCTCCAAGCGCAATTTCACGCTTAAAAGGGACGGGGTACTCAATTCCCGTGGTTCCACCCTTGTTGTGCATTCCACTAGGCATCCCCAATGGAAGTCACCACTTCATTTAAACTATAACGTCGTTACCGTATTGTTTTACAATCACTCCGAGGTGGTCTTCACTTGTCTGCTTTAAAAATGCTCTCACCATCACATTTCCTCTCTGAAAAAGCTATAATAAGCTACTCTTCTCATCATCGTTTTAATTGATTTATAAAATCTATTTGCATGAACTCTCTTTCTTATCCATTTGTTATTATGAAATTTACACCTTATAAGAATAAATTAGCACATAATATCTTAATATATTCTATTAAATACAAAATAATATGTCAATATCAACCTCAACTTTCTTATCATTACTCCTCATCATGACAAAATCCACATCCATTACAGTATGAAATATTTTCCTCAAATATAATTTCTAAAGTATTCATAAATTGTTTGCTTCTCATATTTTCACAACAATGTATAATAATTTTCTTTGGACTAATTGTAATAAGAACATGTAATAGTAAATCTTCACGTGTTAAGGTGCTATCCAAAAGCAAATCCTTGCAATACTTTTTAATATAATGTCCTGTTACGTTTCGCTTATTCTTATCATAGATTTGAATCTTGCCTTCTTTTTTATAAATAATATGAATGAGCTCTTCTAACGGAACAGCTAACAAACTCACTTCTCGCATCAGTCTAATAAAATTAACGACATCTTTTTTTGCTATATAATCTTCTACAAACTGTTCCAATATATCCCTAAGTAATACTTTATACTTACCCAGACGAAATTGTAGCCATCCTTCTATATTTAAGCTGCCTTTATCTCTTATCTCTTTATAGATTGGTAAATAGACAAGATAATAAGAAACATAGGATACACCCTCTTGCCTGGATAAATAATTATTTGTCATAAAGGCTTTGGTGATTTCACTTCGATCTTGAATAGATAACTCTTCTCTCTTCTTTAAAAATCGTTCACACACAGCACTAATGGCCTGCTTTTGTACAATATCACTGACTACCTGTGCAAGTCCCTCATCACATTGTTCTTTTTTTTCATTTAATTCATACTTAACTTCGTATAAATGCCCCATTTTTCCCGAATAAAGATCTTTCATTTCATAGTGATTACTCATTCCATATTCATCTAACAATTCATTCACTTTTTCCACTAACTCGTCTTTTAAGGTTTGGGTATAAAACGTATAGTAGCACATCCAATCTCCCTCAAAAATGAGTCTCTATAATAGTATATCGCTCTATGCTTGACACCTTGCATATAAATCTATTTATACATAAAAAATATCACTAGTCTTAAATATAGACTAGCGATATTCCTAAAAAAATGATTAGATTGTTTGAATTAATTCATCCAGTTCTTCTTTATTAAATAAATATTTGTCATTACAGAATGGACATACAAGTTCAGCTTGTCCATCTTCATCTGCGATTTCTTGAAGATCTTTTTTGCCTACGCTAATAAGCGCTCTTTCCATACGGTCTTTGTTACAATCGCAGTGGAATGTAATTGGTGTTTCACTCATGTATTCTACTTCACCTAAAAGTTTTTCGATAACGTATTCGATTGATTGACCTTTTTCAAGTTTATCTGTTAAGTTACCAAAGTCTTTTAGTTTTTCTTCAAGTAAGTCGATTGCTTCGTCTTTTGCATCTGGTAATACTTGAATGATGATACCACCAGCTTGTTTGATGCTGTAGTCTACGTCTACTAATACCCCTAAGATTACAACTGAGTTTGTTTGTTCTGAAACTGCAAAGTAGTATGTTAAGTCTTCTG
The DNA here is from genome assembly GCA_017941635.1 of Cellulosilyticum sp. Classification (GTDB taxonomy): domain Bacteria; phylum Bacillota; class Clostridia; order Lachnospirales; family Cellulosilyticaceae; genus Cellulosilyticum. The sequence goes on along the minus strand of JAGAVZ010000175.1, from coordinate 54,469 downwards.
CAATTTCTCCAGTAAGCATTGGTACTTGTCCTGAGTATGGCTCTTTCATACCTAAGTCTTTTACAACTGTCATGTTGGCATTACCAACAGCACCACCAACATCTAATTTTCCTAAGTAGTTAAGGTGAGATTCGATTTGTGGGTGATATACATAACCTTTTACTTCACATTTACCATTTGCTTCTGTAATGATGCCACCGATTGGTCCATCCCCTTTGATGATGATACTTACTCTATCTTCATCTCTTTTTAACATGCTTCCCATGATGACATTGGCTGTAAGTGTTCTACCAAGTGCAGCAGATGCAACTGGTGTTGTTTGGTGTTTCATACACGCTTCATTTACTAAATTTCTAGAGTTGGCACCAAAGAATCTGAAGTTTCTTCCTTTGTCTACCCCTCTTACTAAATAATCTTTTCTATCTTTACTCATAATCGTACTTCCTTTCATTTTGCTCTTATGGGCTATGATTGATATTTTCTTACCACATAAGTGATACGTTCTGTTTCCTCACGAACAGGTGTATTTGTATAATTATCATAAGCAGCCACTAATTCTAAACCTGCTTCTTCTAACATTTCTTTCACGACTTCTATACTATAAGCCCTTTGGTAGTGATTTTCAATGGTTCTTTCATATTTACCATCTTCATCCTTAATAAAGAAGCTTACTTCATACTCATTGATTTCTTCTTCTTCATCATAAAAGTTTTCCCAAATGTATGCTGCATTTTCTGTTTGATCTGCAAAAATTTGGTCACCTAATACTTCTTTATATTTATAAGCTGTGTTCATATCAAAGATAAAAAGACCATCTTCCTTAAGATAAGTATGAACTTGTTTAAAGGTGTCTAATACATCCTCTTCTTCTAATAAGTAATTGACGCTATCACAACAGCTGCAAATCAGGTCCACTTCATCTTCTAATTCAAATTCCGCCATATTTTGCATAGAATATAAAATAGAAACGCCTTCATCATATGCATGGTCTTGTGCAACCATTAACATTTCTGGTGAATAATCAATTCCAATTACTTCTTTCCCAGCTTTTGCAAAAAGTATAGTCATTTGACCTGTTCCACATCCTAGTTCACAAACAGATTGCACTTGAACCTTGTGCGCTTTTAGACAATCTTGTATAAACTGATACCACGCTTCATAAGGTGTATCCTCCATAAAAAGATCATATACATTAGCAAACTCACTATATGCTTCCATTCTACACCTTCCTATTTGATCACTGTTTTATTATTGTCCATATGTTCTTATATAGGTTCTAGTGATTATATCACTACATACTATTTCTACCTATAGATCCTATAAAGTATGGCCTGCTCACTATACTTCATGCTTTATATTACGTATACTATTTATATTCCATACTATATAGGTTTGTCTATTCACTGATGATTTATTCCATATAGAACCATTATTGATTTAGAACAAACAGGACTTAACATCTTATTATAGCCTATTTTTGATTTGCTTGTCTAAAAATCTTTCAATGTCAAAAAGTTACAGCTTTTAGAATATTTTTTTAGTTGTATTTTTTTTAGCTTGTGCTATGATATCATTAATAAGTGTTATACTTGATTGCTTAAAATACATAGAGTATATAGCATTTATAATAATTAATTTTTTAGGAGAGTGATAATACTTTGGACCCTTCGTTATCGGTACAGATTATTTGCCTAGTATTCTTACTACTTGCATCAGGCTTTTTCTCTGCATCTGAGACAGCTTTAATGGCACTTAGTAAACTAGACGTACGTTACATGATTGAACAAAATATTAAAGGAGCAGAAAAACTAGAAAAACTTCTGGAAGACCCTAACAAACTTTTAGGTTCTATCTTAGTTGGTAATAACTTAGTCAATATTATGGCTTCATCTTTAGCTACAATGATTGCTATTGCTCTATCTGGTGGCTCATCAAGTGGAATCGGTGTGGGGATTGCTACTGGGATTATGACTTTACTTGTTTTAATCTTTGGCGAAATCACCCCAAAATCACTATCTACTCAAAATGCCCAAAAGATTGCATTGTTGGTTTCACCTGCTATTTCTATTATTGTTAAAGTTTTTAGTCCTGTGGTAGCTATTTTAATGTTTATTACTAATGGATTAATTAGATTGTTAGGTGGCAAACCTGATGCAGCCAAACCTTTCATTACTGCTGATGAACTTAAAACAATTGTTAATGTAAGTCACGAAGAAGGCGTTATTGAATCTGATGAGAAAGAAATGATTAACAACGTATTTAATTTCGGTGAGTCTTGTGCAAAGGATATTATGGTTCCCCGTACAGATATGATTGCAATTGCTGTAGACTCAACTTATGAAGATATTATTAATCTTTATAAAAAAGAACAATTTTCCAGAATACCTGTGTTTGAAGATTCTTTGGATCATATTGTAGGTATTTTACACATAAAAGACCTTATTTTAAATGATATCAATGAAGCTCACTTTAAAACCTCTGATTACTTACGTGAGGCATATTTTATTCATGAATTTAAAAACAATGACGAGCTCTTTAAAGAAATGCGTAGTCAAAAGATTGGTATGGCTATCGTCTTAGACGAATATGGTGGTACTTCTGGACTTGTCAGCATGGAAGATTTAATTGAGGAAATCGTTGGAGATATTGATGATGAGTATGATCAAACTACTGAAGATGTCATAAAAATCAAAGAAGGTGAATATGTAGTAGATGGTAGCTCTCGTATTCCAGATATTAATGACGAACTTGGTCTTAATATCACCTCTGAAGATTTTGATTCTATTGGTGGTTTTGTCATTGGTCTATTTGACCGTTTCCCTGATTTAGGTGAAGAAATTACTTTCAATGAACTCACTTTCAAAATTGAGGAAACTGTTAATAATCGTATTAATCGTCTTCGTATTACCATTAACGAAGCAAGTTAGTTCTTAGCACTTATAACGTAAATTTTACGATTCATATAAACTGGATAGACTACAAAAATAAGCTCTTTATGTCGGATGTCATAAGGAGCTTATTTTTTTGTCCTATTTTTACTAGACTTTTATTTCTTAAGTAACACTCTATCTACAAATCATCGTCTAATGTGAATGTTTACTCAGTTTCTTGGTTCATTTCTTGCTGTTTCTTTAGTTCTCTTTTTTTCTTAGTCATCAATCCTCCAATTTTACCTGTCTCTTTTGCACTAAGAGCTTTCCAACCACCTTCATGAACTTTCTCCAAAAGACCAAGCTCTTCTGCAATTTCGAGTTTCATCTTATCATCTGGTGATAAAGCATCAAATAATTTTTCTTTATTTTTAGTACTGTCTTTTTTCATAACGCGTCTCCTCTAACCATAAAATCTATTAGAGTATGTTACGTTTTCTACTTTTTTATACATTCCTTCTAAAAAAATAGTCCTTTCAAATTTTCTAATTATTGTTGACATTTTATTCTTATAGCGTTATATTGAATTCAATTAAATATTCATTGTAGAGGCGCGAATGCCATTAGTAAGCTTTTGGATTCCTACAAGGGAAAGTGAAAAGAGCCAAAAGGGGTAATCGCCGAAGGAAAAAATAGCTTGTACTATTTTTTCCTGGTTGTCTAGTTAAGAGCTATACAACTGTCACCCGTTCATATTACAATAAGGGTGGAGAGCTACATATAATCATATCCGAGTATTCATATTTATTGATTATGATTGTAGTAGCCAGCCTCTATGTGCTGGTTTTTTTATTGGTTTATTTTAAATAGGCTACGTTTCTACCCTTTTGGAATAAAATGTTAGTAGACGGCAAATTCTATTTAAAATTAACAAAATCTATTTTTAACGTAAACGGAGGATGATATTATGGCAATTTTTGAAGGAGCAGGCGTTGCAATTGTTACACCATTTTTAGATAATGGGGATATTAATTTTGAGAAATTAGAACAATATATTGATTTTCAAATTGAAAATGGTACAGATTCTATTATTATTTGTGGTACAACTGGTGAAGCTTCTACTATGACAGATGATGAACATCTTGAATGTATTAAAGTAGCTGTTGAACGTACAAAAGGCCGTGTACCTGTTATTGCAGGAACAGGTAGCAATGATACAAGACATGGTATCAACCTAACCAAAAGAGCAAAAGCTTTAGGTGCGGATGCAACACTTCAAGTGACACCATACTATAATAAAGCAACACAAAAAGGATTAATCGAACACTTTACAGCAATTGGACGTGAAGTAGACCTTCCAATGATTCTTTATAGTGTGCCTAGTCGTACTGGCGTTACTATTTCTCCAAAAACTGTAGCTACTCTAGCCAAATATGATTTTGTTCAAGGGATCAAAGAAGCTACAGGAAACATTTCAACTGTAGCAGAAATTGCTGCACTTTGTGGACCAGATTTCCCTATCTATTCTGGAAATGATGATCAAATTATTCCTGTTCTATCACTTGGTGGTAAAGGGGTTATTTCTGTTTTATCTAACGTAGCACCACGCCAAACACACGATATGGTTAGATTATATCTTGATGGCCATACAGAAAAAGCATTACATATCCAATTAGAACTTTTACCGCTTATCAAAGCTTTATTCTGTGAAGTAAATCCTATTCCAGTTAAAGCAGCACTTAATCTAATGGGTATGGAGGCAGGACCTTGTAGATTACCACTTACAACACTTGAAGAAGATCATATCGAATTACTCAAACAAACACTTATTGATGCTAAACTTTTAGGTTAATAAGTTAAAAATGCACAGGTACTTCAGAAAGGATGAATGACATGACAAAAGTCTTAATGCACGGCTGTAATGGTAAAATTGGTAGAGCCATTACTCGCCTTATTGATAGTCAAGAAAATGTAGAAATCGTAGCAGGTATTGATCCTTATGTAGAGGTTCCAAATAAATATCCTGTTTTTCAAAATATTAATGAATGCAATGTAGAAGCTGATGTGATTATTGATTTTTCTACTGCATCTGCTGTAAGAGGATTAATTGATTACGCACTTCATCACAACATTCCAACCGTTATTTGTACAACTGGCTTATCAGAGGAAGATATTGCTTATTTAAAAGAAGCAAGTCATAGCGTGCCTATTTTCTTCTCTGCCAACATGTCTCTAGGCGTCAACTTACTCATTGCACTTGCAAAGCGTGCAACTGAAATCTTAGCTACAAGTGGCTTTGACATTGAAATTATTGAGAAACATCACAATCAAAAAATTGATGCACCAAGTGGTACAGCTTTAGCTATTGCTGATGCTATCAATGAAACATTAGATAATACTTATACTTATCGCTATGATCGCAGCACAGTCCGTGAAAAAAGACCTCAAAAAGAAATCGGCATCCACGCAGTTCGTGGTGGCACAATTGTTGGTGAACATGATATTCTATTTGCGGGAAATGATGAATTTATCACACTCTCTCACCAAGCAACTTCTAAAGAAGTATTTGCAACTGGTGCCATCAAAGCTGCTACCTTCTTAGCAGATAAAGCACCTGGATTATATAATATGGATCATTTATTAGATAACTCATTCTAATCAAGAATACTTTATCCTTAATGATTTTTGACTACTAAGGATGATGTTCCTAAAGATTTTCTGAGCTTAGTTGATTATAAATGTACTATACAAAAAAACTGGTAATAAGTATCTCATACTCATTACCAGTTTTTTATCTTTTAATATTCAATACCTCTTCGAGCATCAATTCCTGAGCTCATAGGGTGTTTAATTGCTTCAATATAACTAATATAATTTGCTCTTTGAGCAATACTTTCCGGCAAGCTACGTCCTGTTAAAACGAGCTCTACATCATCTGATTTATTATCAATGAGTGCACATACGTCTTCTTCACTTACAAATCCTAATTCTAATGAATTTAAGATTTCATCTAAAATGAGTACATCACACTGCCCTGTATCCATTACTTTCATTGCAAATTTAAGTGCATTACTCGTTTCACTTCTTAATTCTTGCTTTTCTTCTTCATTTAATTGCCAAGTAAAACCTCTTTTCTTTTCAAAATGAAAAATTTTAAAATCAGGCTCTAAGGCTTTAATCATTCTACATTCACCTGTTGTATCATTTTTTAAAAATTGTATCATAATTACCTTATAATCATTGCCTAGTGCCCTAATACCAAGTCCAATGGCCGCAGTTGTCTTGCCTTTACCTTTGCCATAGTATACTTGGACAAGTCCATTTTCCATCTTATTTCCTCCTCAGCTCTCCATCCTATATCATAAAGTTTTGTCCAAACTGCTTAAAGTAATTCATGCGTTTTTTATAATCTGGCATCAATACTTCAATATCCTTCCAAAACTCTTTACTATGATTAAAATGTTTTAGATGCATGACTTCATGTAAAACAACATATTCCATCATTTCTTGTGGTGCACACAGAATCTTTAAATTAAAAGATAAGTTGCCCTTAGAAGAGCAGCTTCCCCACCTCGTCTTTTGATTACGAATTGTAATTTTTTGAAACTGTACACCAACAAGCTTAGCGTATCTATAGGCTAACTTTGTTAGCTGCTCTTTTGCCTGTTTTCTATAAAACTGCTCCATGAGCTGTCTACTTTCAGACTCACTACCATCTGAAACAATTATAAAGCCTTTCTGTGTAAAGTCAACCTTTTGCCTTGCTGATGGCTGGATAATAAGCTCTACTGGCCAATACTTACCTAAATACATAATCCGTTTTGTATAATACCAATCTTTTGCTTCTATAAGCTGCTTTTTATTTTCTAATGTTTGTAAAATCCAGTCTTCGTGCTTTGTTACAATGGCTTCAATTTGTCTTTTTGTTACATATCTTGGCACTTTAACTAGCACCTCTAGATTGTCACTAATTACAATTGTAGCTGTCTTTCTATTTTGTTTAACAACTGTGTAATCCATCTGCCTACTAGATTCCTTTTTATTCTATTTCTTTATTTTATTGTCTCTTCTCTACTTCTTTTTTATTATATCACATCCCAATAAATATGCTATATCTTCGATTAAAGTTCATTTAAATAATCATTTGATAGCATAAGCCCTTCCTCCAATCTCATATAAATAAGGGGTAACCAACCCTTTTGATCAGTCCCCCTTATACCTTATGATTGTACTATATAATCTTCTTCTCCAGCTTCCTTAACTTCTATATCATCTATTACTGTATCTAGCTTATTAATTGAGATTTCATAAGCTGTTTTTACAATAGATTCTCCTGTCTCCAATTTCTTTTGATACATTCTACTTTGAATGCGTCCCCATACTTGAATATGATCGCCTACAGAAAGACTTTCTGAAAACCTGGCTGTTCTTCCCCATGTAATACAAGGAATATAATCTGACTTGTGATATGCCCTGTTAACTGCCAAGTGTAAATCTGTAATTTCCCTACCAAATGGGGTTGTTCGATAAATCGGTTTCTTACATATGTACCCATTTAAATAAATATGATTTTTGCTCTTAGAAAGTTCACCAGCTGAAACTTCCTTCATTTCTAAGCAAAATACAGTTAAAATCAGTTTATTTTTTCCTTCTGAATATTGATTGTATGACCTAAGCTGCCCTTGTAACTCTAAGATTTTGCCTTGTATGCTACCATAACTTGGTAAGAGACGCTCAGATATGGTAATAGGCAATACATCAAAGGAATTACTTAATCTTGGAATCTGCAAATCAAAACTGTAAAAGCCTTCTCCATAGACTTTATGACTAAATTTTACATCACTTATGACCTTTCCAATTAAAATAACTTCGTTATTTTCAATTTTATGTTCTATCATCCCTACTCACTCCTTATCCTACTTTGTTTCTCTAACTGATCTGTCTGCCTTTAAAATTATATGAACGATTCCTTCTAAATATGACAACCTATCACAACTAATTTTATTCACCTTTTGTAATTTATGGCATAGTATATAGTAGTCACTAAGTTGACTTTAAATCACTAACCACAAAGTGAGGCTGCGATTCTTATGAAAACTTCTACCCTTACTATTATTATGTCACTTAAACAAGACTTACTTAAAGTAATTGAAGCCAATAATTACGATCTTCTCTCTCCAGAAGTTATTGAATTAAGCAGTGAATTAGACCGTTTGATGTTGCCCTTATTCAAACGTCAATTAGATAACAATTTCCCTATTTAATTATTGTTAAAAAACATGTACTCTTTAAATGACATGTATAATTTAGATGCACTAAAAAGAGGGATACCACGAAACTAATCTAAAAGATTCGTTTCGTGACATCCCTTTTTTACTAATCTAATATCTAATCATCTTACACGCTAAAGCACCATTTAGTCTTATCAAAATTGTTATTTCTTTAAAATAACAGTTTCATAAGCTCCTATTCCATCTCTATAACTACCTAATATAACTTCGCCTACTCCATCTAATGGCATGTCTACTGGCTCAGTATTATAGTTTTGGATGAATATATACTCATGTTTCTCAGAAACTCTTGAAGTCACTTCTACTCCTTCTGGAGTTTCTATGCTTAGAATAGGTTGTAAATGAGCTTCCTTAACCACCTTTTTATAGAAAGTATCATAAAATGCTTGTTCTGCATCTACTCCTACATAATAAGCCTTCCCTTTTCCATAAAGGTTTTCTGCAATGGCAAGTTCATCCTTATAAAAATCTTTGCCATAGGTCATAAGCGTTTTTGCCCCCTCATTTTGGGTCAATTCACAAAGATATTGGCACTCATAGCGTTCATTATTAGTGCCCTGAATAAAGTTAGTCTCTCCATCATATAACGCATCTATCTCAGTTCTTCTTACACCTAATACTTGTGTTAAACCATAAGGTGTATCCCCTAAGAAACAACGATCCCATTCATCTACTACGCCTGACCAATAAGTCATGACTAAATGTCCACCATTTTTCACGAAAGCTTCTAATCGAGTCTCAATTTTTTCTCTAAATAGATAGAGCATTGGTGCTACAACAATTTTGTAGTCTGATAAATCTTGAGCCTCATTAATTACATCCACATTATAACCTAATTTTCTATAGGCACTGTAAGACTTCATAACGGCTTCGTGATAGAATAAACCATTATTTCTTGGACCCTGTGCATCTTCTAGTGCCCATCTATTTTCTGTATCATAAATGATGGCTATATCTGCTTTACACTTTGTACCTTTTACTTCTTGAAGCATTTCTAGCTGCTCACCCATAGCTGTTACTTCTTTAAATACTCTCGTATCATCTCTTCCTGAATGATCAATCACAGCACCATGGAATTTTTCTGAGCTTCCTCTACCTTGTCTAATTTGGAAGTATAAAACGCTATCTGAACCATGGGCAATAGCTTGCCACGAAGCTGCTGATAAGAGCCCTGGTTTCTTTAGTTTACTAATACCTTGCCAGTTTGTTGCACTTGGACAAGATTCCATAAGTAAAAATGGTTTCTTCTTCAAGCTCCTCATGAAATCATGTTGCAAGCCATTATCTCTAGCAATTTCTACCTCCTTTGTTTTGTGCCATAATGGATAAGAATCCCAAGAGATAATATCTACAACTTTAGCTAACTTTTCATAATTTAAGCCAAGATAATCATACATCATATTCACCGTAGTAGGTTGAGTGGCTCCACCTTTTCTGATAGCAGCTATTTCATTTTCTATAAAATCTACAGTTTGGTCAGTGACGAATCTTTTCCAATCTAATTTTAATCCATGTAAATCATATTCCCCTATAGATGAAGGACTTTCAATGGTATCAAAAGAATGATAAGTATGACTCCAAAATCTGGTATACCACTTCTTATTAAGTTCATCTATGCTTTGATATCTATTTTTAAGCCAATTTCTAAAGGCTTCCTGACAAAGTTGACAATGACATTCCCCACCATACTCATTAGAAATATGCCACAACTTAATAGCTGGATGATTGCCAAAACGTTCTGCTAACTTTTGATTTATCGTTGCTACCTTTTGTCTATAAACTGGAGAAGTATAGCAATGATTATGTCTTTTTCCAAATAAGGCTCTTCTTCTATCTTCACTAACTCTTAATACTTCTGGATATTTATCAGACATCCACTTAGGTCTAGCACCAGATGGTGTCGCCAAAATAACTGAAATCCCATTGCTATATAATCTATCAACAATATCTTCTAACCAATCCAAATGATACTGACCTTCTTCAGGCTCTAATACAGCCCATGAAAATACCCCTAGCGTTACTGTATTAATCTTTGCTTTTTTCATATATTCGATATCTGTTTCTAAAATATCTGGTCTATCTAACCATTGCTCAGGATTATAATCTCCACCATACATTAATTGATCTGTCATAATCATCTCAATCTCCCCTTTCTAATCTATTTTTATAAGCTTCATATCTGTTAGCTTGCCGTCCACTGGTGGTGACTTAATATCTATACCACAATAGGCAATGCCTTCTTCTAAATATAAATCTAAATAATACGTCTTAAAGCCAATATTCTCTGGAAAAATTTGTAGTTCTTCCTGCTCAAGAATACCGCTATAGGTCTTCTTAGCCACTAATTTAACTACTACACCTGTTGTATTGGTTCCACAATACTTCACGCCTAATCTGTAGTTACCTTTTTCTTTAATGGTCACTTCTTGAGATAGCTTTAAAGAAAAGTTTTTAAGAGAATTTAATTCAAAGCTATGCTCTTTTTCATTGATATTGTACTTAACATCTAATGATGAAGTCTCTACCTTCCAAGCGTCTAAACCATTTGTAAAGTTTGCATTTTGAATGAGATTTTCTCCTTCAGCATCTTCTTTAATAAGTCTAATACCTTGAACCACTTTTTGATTAAGGGTTTCAACTATCCCTAGCACTTCTATATAATCTTCATCTAAAATCTCTTGACGCTTCCACTCTACGGCTTTTTTTCTAAGGGTTCCGTCAAAATATAAAACTTCTACTTCTTTAGGCAGGTCATATTTTTGACCTTTCTCCACAATTATTTCTCTAGGATTATAAACTTTTGCCACCTCTTTAAAGCAAGTTTGTTCTCTTGTAAATTTAAAAGACTCTAGACAAGGTAATGCCACACCCTTTTCATCAAAAATTCCCATGTTAGCACTCCAGCCTTCTGACTTCTCATCTGGAATCACAACAGGCTCCCAATAATAAACCCCTTGTGCCATTTTGCCACTTACAGACGCAGTAATATTCATCACTAGGTCTATAACTTTTTTCTGCTCCTTTATATTGGCAACAAAGCCCGCAATCTTCTCTTGCTCCTCATCTACAAACCCTCCCTCTACTCTTCGCCATGGGTGTGCTGTTTCGACTACCATTAGTGGTTTTTGATAACGTTCTACTAAGCGTTCCATAGAATCTTTAACATCTGCAAAAGTTCCATGCCAAAATGGATAATAGGAGATGCCTATATAATCAAAATCATCTAACCCCTCAGCTATAACCGCATCAAACCATTCTTTTAAATAAGCATATCTGCCCCCTTGGTCTAAGTGAATCATAGTTTGTATCTTGCCCTTACCTGCATCCTTTACTGCTCTAAGTCCTTCATTTATCAGCTGAGTTAATTCGTGATAACGGGGTACTTCCCCCTCTGGAAATAGCATGCCACTTCTAATCTCATTTCCCACCTGAACCATATCTGGCATACAACCATTATCTATTAAAGTTTCAATAACCTCTTTGGTATACTGATATACCGCTTGTTTTAATTCCTCAAAGCTAAGATTTTCCCATGCTTTTGGTTTTCTTTGTTGACCTGGATCTGCCCAATAATCAGAGTAATGAAAGTCCAATAAAAAGTGCATCTGATGCAGCTTAATTCTCTTTGCCATTTGCACCGTATGAATCAAGTCGCAGTATGTCTTTTTATCTTCATTATTTTCAGGATTGTTCCAAATACGAAGACGTATGGCATTAACACCATTTTCTTTTAATAAATCAAAAATCTCTCGCTCATTACCCTTTTTATCATAAAAATGTTTTCCCATATCCTCCAGTTCTGGAAGACCTGATATGTCCATACCCTTTAAAAATTCCATAATCCCTCCATCATCCTAATCGTAAAATGATGGGAGTGTTGCAAAACGCACACACTCCCTATTTCATTTATATAACTCGTTCAATTCCTAATAATAACCATTTCTCATTTATGATTATTGTTCTTCTACTTGTCTCTTAATCTCATCATAAATCCTTTGAATACCTGCTGCTTCAAGTTGACCTCTAAGCTCTGCAATTGCTGCGTCCACATCATCTACCATCCCCATCTTAATTGGGTCATAGTATTGAGTTACTAAAGAGTTAACAGTTGCTACTTCTGTAGAAACATTGGTTGTATCAAAGTTAAAGGCGTCATATTTATGACCTTCTGTTTTATGCTCTTCAAAATTCTTAAGTACTGCTTCTTTTGATTCATAAGCAATGTCTGTACCTTCTACAAATTCAGTACGTTTAATATTCTCGTTAGTCCATCCCCAGTTACAGTTAGAATCTACACCATAGTTAGCTTCTGCTGGTAAAGTCTTATATTGATCCTCTCCTACTGCTTCCCAGTGTTCTCCCTCAATACCGATATAAGCAAGATCATATACATCTGGATTCGTATAGAATTCATTTAAGACCATCATTGCTCTTTCTTTGTTTTTACTATTAGCATTGATTGCAATACCATTTCCGATATATGGTTTAACTTTTCTGGCATTATTAGGTGCCACATTGATTACTTGGCATTCCCATTCAGGATGTGCTTCATTAGCTTGTTTTGCATAATTATAGCAACTTTCAGCATTCCAAATCATACATGCTGCTGTCCCATTGATGAAACCTGTTTGTCTTTCATCATTAGAAACGCCACTATCAGGTGACCAGTAGCCTTTTTGGTACATATCTTGCATTTTATGTGCATAGTCTGTGAAATGATCCCAATCTAATATATATTTGATTTCTAAATCAGCTGGGTCTGAATAATTATAAACAAATAATTCGCTAGGTGTTCCACTCACTAATGAATAACCTTGATTTTGGAATTCATACATATACTGAATAGCGCCACCTTGTGTTCCAAAAGGTGTGATGCCAGATTCATTAGCTACTAAATCAGCAAAGAATGCCTCTAGTTTTTCTTCACTATCAATGCTGTCATAACCATATTTCTTCATTAAATCGCCACGAATAGCGATACAGTCGTCACCAAATTCATTTTGATAGTTTGGTACCATAAAAATCTTGCCATCAATCTTCGCTTGATTCCATGCTACATCTGGTACGACTTCTGAAATACCAGGTGCATATTTTTCAACAAACTCTGGCGTTAACTCATAAAATCCACCCATATCTGCAACTTCTTCATAATGTCCCCAAGAAGATGCTGTAAAAATCAAATCAAAGTCTTGATTGGCTGAAAAGAGTAAAGAATAAGTTGTTGCATGTTCTGCCCATGATAAGAACTTTACATCTACAGTTGCATTACATTTTTCTTTTAAAATCTTATTAATTTCTGTATAGACCTTATCAAAATCCGGTGTTTTTTCTCCTAATAAATACATCGTAAGCTTTACTTCCTCTGAAGTATCTACTTCCCCTGTTTCAATATCTATTGAGGTTGCTGCGCTATTATTGCCACTACTTGCGCCACATCCTACAAAACTGCCCATTGTCATAATTGCGGTAAATAATGCTAACATCTTCTTCTTTGATAATTTCATAATTTTCCCCCTATAAATTTTGATTATTTAATTATGTAAAATTGCTTGTGCAATTACACACATTAACCTTTTACAGCCCCAATTGTAATACCTTGTACAAAATATTTCTGAACAAATGGATACGCTAGTACAATAGGCCCTGTTACAACCACTGTAAGTGCCATCTTTAAAGTTTGAGTCGGTAAGGATAATGCAGTCGTTACTGAACTACTTACCATTTGAGATTGAACAATTTTCTTATATGCTTCTATATTGTTAACCTGCTGATATAAAAAGTACTGAAGTGGATATTTACTTGAGTCTTTCACATAAAGCATAGCATTATACCAATCATTCCAATAAGCCAGGGCCACAAACAACCCAACGGTAGCAAGTGCAGGTTTAATTAATGGTAATACCACTTGGAAAAGCATCTTGAAATCCCCACAACCATCAATTTTAGCTGCATCAAATAAAGATTCTGGAATGCCTAGTATGTAACTCTTCATAATTAATAAGTTAAATACGCTAAATAACATTGGTAATAATAAAGCAAAATAAGAATCCCCCAGTTTAAGATAGTTCGTCATTAAAATATAACTTGAAACTAAACCACCACTAAATAATGTTGTAAAGTAGAAGAAAAAGGAAAATTGATTTCTCCATTCAAAATCTCTTCTTGAAAGAACATAAGCAGTCATTACTTGCAGCAATAATCCTAAAAACGTTCCACTGAGTGTTAAAACAATTGTTACTAAATAAGCCTTGCCAATGACCAAAGGATTTTTGAAAACGGCTTTATAAGCTTGTAAGGTAAACTCTTGTGGTAAAAGACTAAAACCATTTTGACTAACTGCTGCTTCTGATGAAAAAGAAGCTGAAACTACCATAATAAACGGTATTAAACAAGCTAATGCAATAATCCCAGTAAAAAGATATCCTATAACTTGAACAGCAATATAATCTCTTGATTTTTTCATGCTATTGTTTTTCCTATATTTCTTCATTTCCTAACTCCTCTCCAAACATTTTATCTTATTAAAATAATGCATACTCCTCATCATATTTCTTCACTAATTTATTAACTATTACAATAGTAATAAAGCAGAATACTGATTGATATAATCCTGAAGCTGCTGACATACCATAATCATTACTTTGAATAAGCGCTCTAAAAGTAAAGGTGTCAATAACATCTGTGTAGTTATAAAGCATACCATTGCTGCCAATAAGATTATAAAACATATCAAAGTTACCTTTGAAAATACCACCTACAGCTAATAAGAGTAAAATAATCATAGTTGGTTTTACCATAGGAATGGTAATTTTAAAGATACGTTGGAAAAGATTAGCCCCATCAATAGTTGCTGCTTCATAAATAGAAGTATCTATTCCCATAATGGCGGCTAAGTAAAGAACTGAACCATAGCCAATCCCCTTCCAAGTATTAAAGAGTGTAAGCAATAACGGCCACCAGCCTGGTGATTTATAGAAGTTAATTTTCTCTCCCCCAAAAGCCTCAATAACGCGGTTAATAAAACCAAAATCATAACTTAATAAGTTAAAGGCAATAACAGAAACAATAACCCATGAAATGAAATAAGGTAAAAACATAAGCGATTGACTAATCTTTCTAAAGTATTTATTTTTTACTTCCACAAGTAAAATAGCAACTGCTAACTGTAAAACATTACTTACAATAATAAAGACTACATTATATAAAACCGTATTTCTTGTAACTTTCCATGCTGATCCCGATTGGAAAAAGAATTTGAAGTTATCTAAGCCATTCCACTTGCTTCCAAAAATTCCACCTGCAAATGTATACTTTTTAAAGGCTAAAATAATTCCACACATAGGTACATAACTAAAAATAAGTACATAGATTACTGCTGGCATTAACATTAATAAAAGTATTTTATTTTTCTTTAACTTTTTACCAAAATCTGTTATTCCTTGCATTTTAACTCTCCTCCTTAAATCGTTGATTGTCTCATATGAATTTCATAACTCACAGTAGTTTTTAATGGAACTCCTTCACCGTTTAACTTTTCAATAAGTCTTCTTCCAGCCATAGCGCCTAACTGTCTAATATCTACGCCAATGGAAGTGATCGGCGGATTGTTTGTCTTCATATACATACTGTCATACAATGAAACCACCCTAATATTCCTTGGAATGCTATATCCTTTTTCATTAAGTTTAGAAATAACTCTTTCGCATAACACATCATCTGTGCACACAATACAACCCGCCTCATTTTGCACAGCTTGAATAACAGCTTGTTCCGCTAGTACTTGACTAGTCACATCTAGAAAAATCAAATCAGCTTCTGCGGCAATACCATGGTTACTGAGTGCATTGTAAAACCCTGCACAACGATACCTATTAACCATATGCCTCCTATCCCCTGCAACTAGAGCAAAGCGTCTCTCCCCTTGTCTAATCAGCATAGATACTAGCTTTTCACAGGCTTCACTATGATTACTATCCACCTGAATGACGCCCTCTTCTTCACATGATCCCACCAGAACAAAGGGCATTTGAACTTCCTTTAAATATTGAATCGATAAGTCATCTACCAAATTTCTAGTCAGTATAATTCCCTCAACCTTTTTATGCTCTACCATTTTCTTTAATAAGGTAATATCTGATTCTTTGATCAAGGTAACCATGACATCATAATCTGTCGTTACAGCCACCTCACAAATACCTGTAAGACAAGCTTGAAAGAAAGGTGTTTCCACCATATTGGTATCTGTCGGCAAAGCAACCCCTATGCTTCGCACTTTTAAAGACATCTCCTCCTTTGATGTATTAGAGAGGTGATAATTATTTTCTGCTATGTACTGATTAATTCTTTCTTTAGTTTCTTCACTAATTCTACCTTTTCCAGATAAAGCTCTCGACACTGTAGACTTAGATAAACCAAGTTCTTGTGCCAAAGCCGAAATACTTATTTCTTTTTCTATAATCATTGCCCCCTTCCTTTCTCATAGCAATTCTGCGCAACTCATTGTTCATATCGTTTCTATTTTTTTGTTCATTCTTTATACTTTATATTATAAATGTTTTCAATTTTTTATTCTATTATTATTTTTCTACAAATTGTACCTAATCTTCCTTGTACATTTTCGATACTTTTTATACTATTTTATGCGCAACGTTGTTCTTTTTTATGATACAACGTTGCAAATTTTACTTTATTTATAGAAGCAGCACTTAAAAATATCACACAAAAACAGTCCAATAACTTTGATTTTAGTGAAAATATTTTTTCATTCCAATTTCATTGAATGCACTGTATAAAATTAGAGATGCCACGAAACTAATCTAAAAGATTAATTTCGTGGCATCCCCTTTTTACTTGCTTATTACAATTCAAGTACTTACTATTTTTAAATACTTATTATGATTCAGCTATACTTTGTCTTCCTTCATGATCTAAAGTATAATTCTCCATATAAATCAACTCACTAATTGGGACAATCTCATATCCCTTTTCCTTAAGCCCTGTAATAATTTGGGGTAAAGCTTCCGCCGTGTGTTTTGCCCCATTATGCAGTAAAATAATAGAACCATCTCCTAGATGCTTATGTTCTAATACTTTTTTTACAATAGTAGGTGCATCATATCCCTTCCAGTCAATAGAATCCACATCCCACTGAATCGTATGATAATGACATTCTTTGGCTGCATCTAATACCGTATCATTATATTCCCCATAAGGTGGACGATATAGATTACACTCTACACCTGTCAAATTTTTAATTTCTTCATGAGCGCCCATTATATCTTCTTTGATTGCATCTTTTGTCATTTTGTTTACGTGCGGATGCTTATTAGAATGATTCGCAACATCATGTCCTTCCTGTGCAATACGCTTTACTAAGTCAGGATATTTTCTAATAAAATCTCCTACCATAAAAAAAGTAGCTCGTACATTATTTTCTTTAAGTGTATTTAAAATTTGATCAGCATCTTCATTCCCCCATGCCGCATCAAAAGTAATGGCCACTTTTTTTTGGCCTTTTGTATCTACACAATAGATAGGAAGTTTCTTTGCTACTTTTGCCGAAGTCTCAAAAGCTTTATACTTCTCCAATCCACTTTCTCTTTTTATGTGATTAGTTTGCTTAGTATCTAACATCTGCTGCTGTAAATGAGTACTATATGTTGCCACATCTCCTCTTCTTATATAAGCTGCAACCGAAGCACAGGGAGCAAGCAAACTTAATAGTGCTAAAGTAAACGCAACAATTTTTTGGATTTTCCTCTTTTTCTTTCCTGTCATTTTCAAGTTTTTTCCTCCTATTTGTAAGCTAGATGTATTTAGTATTTACAGCTTATTGTTAATTATCCCCTTCTAATTTCCAATAGCCATTGCCACAGGCTTCTAATATATGAAAAATTGCTTTATTCTTTTTCTTTGCTTCAAAAATCACATCTGCTTCCTTTATGCCACACTGGGTTAAAAACTCTGTAAAATGTTTATAATCTGTAGCTGAAATATAATCTGCATGAGGCCTTGAGTCGGCGTGAGGTGCCCCGGTAGATAGATGATATTTATTTGGCGGATACGCTTTAATCAGATTTTCTACTCCATTTTCGGCACTTGGATGGCAACGATCATGATGATAATCATAGACCCACTTTACACATTTATGTTCACAAATCTCCACTACTTCTTCTACATTATAAGTCTTATCATCATTTTCGATAGAAATAAGACTCTCATCCACATATCTTAGATTGGTTTTAAACCTTTCTATAGCAGACTTTTTATCCCCATAACTTCCACCTACATGAATCACTACATTTTCTCCCCTCAACGCCTTGATCCATTCTGTCTGTGCATTAATTTCTTCTATAGAGCGACTCACT
Source organism: Cellulosilyticum sp. (assembly GCA_017941635.1). Lineage (GTDB taxonomy): Bacteria > Bacillota > Clostridia > Lachnospirales > Cellulosilyticaceae > Cellulosilyticum. The sequence goes on along the minus strand of JAGAVZ010000175.1, from coordinate 35,941 downwards.
ACCTCTTTTTTAGGACTAGATAGGACATTAAATTGGCTTGGATGAATACTAATTCTTAAATGATGTTCTTCTTGCAATGCTCTAATCGCTGTAAAGTGATAATACATTTCTTCATTATTTATGACCTTTTCCTTATAAATTTCCTTTATATAAGGATGGGCGCAAAAAGGAATCAAGTCTGAACTCACCCTATAAACATAAATATTATGTTTGATATTATAATCAATAATTTCTCTTAAAAGGCGTATATTGTGCCATATCACTTCAGTAATCTTTTCTTCATCTTTTTTTTCCACTGTTGCCAAACGATAATTTCTAAAAGAATCTTTTAACGATAAATTAAGACAAGCATAGCCTACTCTTACTGCTACTTTCTCCATATTCTACTCCTTTGTATATCATTTTTACTTTATTATGTTTCAAAGGTATTTTTTCAATGTAAACTTTATATTGTAAATTTATATTGAAAACTTAAATCTAATAAAATTAAACAAAAAAAGGAGCACTTTTAAGTTTATCTTAAAAGTGCTCCTCTTTCTTATTCCTATTAATCTTAATAAATTATTTTTCATACGAATAACTTATTTTTCATATCTTCCCCTCAATTACTATCTTTTCTCTATTATTCAATGACTCTTTTAATTCCTATAATCGGTTTGCCATAATATAAATCGCTCATAATAATACCTGTTGACTCTGTACTTGCATGGATAATCTGTCCATCACCTGCATAAATTGCAACATGATTGACACTGCCATTTCCATAAAACACCAAATCCCCTGGTTGAATTTCTGATTGACTAACTGAATATCCATTGCAAGCATATTGTGATCTAGAACTTCTTTCTATTGAAATCCCAAAATGTTTCATGATTTGTTGTGCAAATCCTGAACAATCCACTCCTGTCGCTAAATTATTACCACCGTAGACATATCTTCCACCTAAAAATTGTTTTGCATAAGAAACAACTTCTTCTCCTTTTGCTAAACTACTATTTTTATCTGTCATATCTACAAGTTTTGTTTGGTCGATACTCTGTCCATAGACATAACCCACTATTCCATCTACTTTAACTTTATAATAATCGCCTTCTTTAGCTAAAGCCATTATTAAATCACCCTCGGCAACATTTCCTATTGCCTCAGCATCTTGTTCTACTTTTTCTATGATAGATAAATTTGTATTAGCAGTTGTAATTGTTCCTGCAATTTCAACAAACTTTTTACTTACTAAATCACTATTACTTTCATCTATACGTATTAAATAGTTATTTTCATCTTCGTCGAGAATGCTAACGCCTGTTCCTGATGATTTTACAATCTGATTACCTTCAATATCAAAATATAAATCTTGTTTTAATGTACCATATACTGCAGCTTGTATTGGCATTACCATGCTGACTACTAATGCACCTATTAAAAAAAGTTTACGAATTTGCATTTATTTCCCCCCAGATTATATATATTTCATCTCTTTTTCTAAGTCGTTACATTTATTAATGTGTCCATTTAAATTGTTAACTAATTATTACAAATCTATTATATATTTAATAATTTTTTCTGTCAATTATATTTTTGGACAAAAAACAAAAAAATCCCTGAAAGTTATTAAAAACTTTCAGGGATTTTTCACTACATTTATTTCACACTAAAGCTAAATATTGTACATTGTTTATATACTTCATTACATTTTAAGGTAATAGCTTGTCTACCCACCTCATTATAACCCACAGCTGGTTTCTGAGTTTCTAAGCAAACTGCATATCTTGGCTTTTGTTGCATGCCATTAGATAACACAAAGGTATCGCCCGCATGATTCATTGTATACACGACAACTGCTGGTTCAGAAGTTGTAACAGACATGTGTCTTTTCGAAACAGAATCGTAAAGATTAATAGCATTTTCTTTAGAATTTAATGCCCAAGCATGGTCATAGCCACACCCATTTTTTAAATGTTTATTTTCTTTATTAATATCTTTTCCAATTGCCTTTGGCTTTCTAAAATCAAAGATTGGTTCATCATCTAAATCGATCATTTCTCCTGTTGGGATAAGCTCTTCATCTAAGTCATAAATTCTATCACTATCAATAGTCAGTTCTTGTTCCAAAATATCTCTTTTTCCATCTCCAGATAAATTAAAATAAGCATGATTTGTTAAATTGATAATGGTTTCTTGGTCTGTAGTAGCTTCATAATCTAACGTTAAGCTATTATCATTTTTTAAGATATATGTAACTTTTATATCTAGATTACCAGGATAACCTTCTTCTCCATCCTTACTTACGCAGCTCATTACTAGACGCACTTCATCATCTTCCACAATTGTTTCACCTTGCCAATCTTTTGTATGGAATCCATTGATACCACCATGTAATGTATTTTCAAAGGTATTGATTGGGAATTGATAGGTTTTACCTGCAATTGTTGCTTTTCCTTTATAGATACGTCCAGCAGTACGTCCTACAATAGCACCAAAGTTACCTGGATGTGCTTCATATAAATTTAAATCTTGCCAAGCTAAAATCACATTTTCATAATTACCATCTGCATCTGGTGCTGTAATTTTGGTTAATGTTGCACCAATGCTAATCACTTCTACTTCCATTCCCAATTTATTTTTGAGCTGATATTTTGTCACTTCTCTTCCTGAATTTAATACAACTTTTTCACTTAAAGCTTGCATTGTACCCCTCCAACTTTTTACTTTTTGTTTTCTAAACAACTTTCTCTAATCATTAGTTTGGTAGGAATTAAAATCTTTTTTGAGATGACTCTCTTAGATTTTATTTTTTCCACTAATGTTTCTACTGCTGTTTCTCCCATAAAATCTGTATAGACTTTAATCGTCGTCAAACTTGGTGTTAAAAATTGTGAAGTATAAATGTCATCAAATCCAATAATGCTTATATCTTTGCCTACCTCAAGTCCTGCCTCATGAACTGCCTTATAGGCCCCTATTGCCATTGGGTCACTGGCAATAAAATAGGCTGATGGTGCATGCTTCATTTGTAAATATTCCTGCATCATCCTATAGCCCTCTTCTGGTAAAAATTTTCCTTTTAAATCCCACTTTTTATGATAAAGCTTGTGTTTCGACATAACCTGCCTAAATGTTATTTCTCTTTCATCAGCTATTGGCCTGTGTTCTATATATTCCTCTCCACCTATATAACCAATCTCTTGATGCCCCAAATTCATAAGATAGCTTAGTGCTTTTTGAACACCTTTTTTGTAATCGGTTAAAATCGCATCATATTTTTCATCGTCTGGTGAGAAATCCACAAAAATAATTGGCACTTCATAGCGTTCTAAAATGCCTATACTACTTTCTCCAAATTTACCAATTGCAATAATCCCATCTAATCCTCTATATTCATTGTCATGAAGCGTAATACGCCTAAAAGCAATGGCTAGTTCATCACATTTACGTTCCACAGCAATACGAATAGATAAATAATATGGGTCTTTTAATTCTTGTTCTTTGGTGTACCACTGTGCAATACCAATTTTGAGTGCTTTTTGTTTTTTCTTTCGATGATTAGTCTTGTAGTTCAGCTCCTCTGCAATCTCAAAAATACGTTTTTTAGTTTCTTCTGATGCATTTAAGGTTTCATCAAAATTAAGCACTCTCGATACTGTTGTAATTGAAACACCTGCTTTCTCTGCCACTTCATGAATCGTTGCCATATCGTCCTCCTCCTTTGTAAACTTAAGGTATTTACCCTTATGCTCATTATATAACGCTATTAGTTTTTATTCAATTTTAAATTTTTAGCAAAATTATTGATTTGTTTTACTAAAATGTTATAATGAAATCATAGTTAAACTAAGGAGGTATGAAAGATGTTACTAAATTCTTTAACCAGTACTTTTAAAAATATTTTTAATGAACCACCTTCTGCAAGCTTTTTTGCACCAGGTCGTGTCAACTTAATTGGCGAACATATTGACTACAATGGTGGACTTGTTTTTCCTTGTGCCATCACAAAAGGCACCTATGCCGTAGTTTCAAAACGTGCCGACTCCACCTTTAAACTTTATTCGGAGAACTTTAGAGACCTTGGCATTATAGAGTTTGATTTAGACAATTTGCCACTCAATGCTTCAGGTGAATGGACCAACTATGTAAAAGGTGTTCTTTCTATATTAATAGAAAAAGGCTATAGAATTCCTTTTGGATTAAACATTGTTGTCTATGGCGATTTACCAAATGGTGCTGGTCTTTCTTCTTCTGCTTCCTTGGAACTCTTGATGTGTAAGGTTTTTGATACTTTCTATAACTTAAAACTGACACCAACCGATATGGCTTTGATTGGTAAACAAACTGAAAACGACTATATCGGTGTAAGCAGCGGCATTATGGATCAATTTGCCATTGCACTTGGTAAAAAAGGCTCTGCACTTTTACTAAACTGCAATTCACAGGAATATGAATATGTTCCTTTTGATATGCAAGATTATCAATTAGTTATTATGAACACCAACAAGCGCCGCGAGCTTGCTGACTCCAAATATAATGAACGTTTTAATGAATGTCAGACTGTCCTCGAACAACTTAAGTTACACTATCCTATTACCTATCTTTGCAACTTAAAGGAATCACAACTTGCTGAGATAAGCAAGCTCAATCTAGACCCTATTTTAATGAAACGCCTACGTCATGTGATAACAGAAAATGAACGTGTTCTCATGAGTACAAAATACCTTGCAAATAATGATATAATAGGATTTGGTAAACTACTAAATGCCTCACATCACTCACTTCAACATGATTATGAAGTAACGGGCATCGAATTAGATACCCTTGTACACGCTGCTCTAGATGCTGGTGCCATTGGTGCACGTATGACAGGTGCAGGCTTTGGGGGGTGTGCGATTAGCTTAGTTCAAACAAGTAAGATGGATACCTTTATCCAAAAGGTAGGCGCACATTATGAGAAGACCATCGGCTATGCTGCTTCTTTTTACAACGCAACCATTGGTGATGGTCCTATCCAACTTGCTTAGAAATACATAAAGATCTTTTCAATCATCTTATTAATATTATGGGTACCAAACATTTTAATCCAACCTATAGGAGGTATAACTTATGAAAATTATTGTAATCGGTGGAGCTGGTTATATCGGCTCTCATGCTGTTAAGCAACTTTTAGAAAATGGAGATGACGTGGCTGTTATTGATAGCTTACAAACAGGACACCGCGAAAGTGTTCCTACCTCTGTCCCATTTTATCAAGTAGACATTCGTGATAAAGATGCTTTAAAAGCTGTATTTGAAAAAGAAAGACCAGATGGGGTGATGCACTTTGCTGCGAACTCGCTCGTTGGCGAGTCTATGACAAACCCACTAAAATACTACAATAATAATGTCTCTGGTGCTGTAACACTTCTTGAAGTACTTGTAGAGACGGGTGTAAAAAACATCGTCTTCTCTTCAACTGCTGCCACTTATGGTGAAGTGACTCAAATGCCAATCACAGAAACAACACCAACCTATCCAACTAATACATACGGGGAAACCAAGCTAGCTATTGAAAAAATGCTCAAATGGACAAATGGTGCTCATGATTTAAATTATGTTTGCTTAAGATACTTCAACGTCGCTGGTGCAGATGCAAGTGGCTCAATCGGAGAAGCTCATACAACCGAAACACATCTTATTCCACTGATTCTCCAAGTACCACTTGGTCAAAGACCTCACATCACTGTATTTGGAACAGATTATCCAACAGCAGATGGTACTTGCATTAGAGACTATATCCACATCACAGATTTAGTTGATGCACATATCTTGGCACTTAAGTACCTTATGAACGGTGGCAAAAGTGATATCTTTAACTTAGGCAGCAGCACAGGCTATTCTGTACTTGAGATGATTGAAGCCGCTAGAAAAGTAACTGGTCATCCTATTCCTTTAGAATTAGGTGAACGACGCGCTGGTGACCCTGCCCTTCTTATTGCTTCTTCTGATAAAGCAAAAGAAGTACTCGGTTGGGATCCAAACTTTACAAATATTGAAGAAATTATTGCTTCTGCTTGGAAATGGCACAGTACGCATCCACATGGATATAAAGGAGAATAATTATGAATACACTTTATGGCTTAATTGAACGTTTAATCCAGCTTTCTATAGAAAATAAACTCATTACCAGTCGTGATGCTATTTATATGCGTAACCGACTCTTAGATGCTTTTTGTGAAACAGACTATGAACAAACTGCACCTTGTGAAACAGATCTTTATGAAACTTTAGACCAATTAGCCCATATTGCCATTCAAAAAGAACTCATTGAAGATACCCTTGCTCAAAGGGATATCTTCACCAGTTCTTTGATGAATTTATTTTTACCAGTACCTTCTCTTGTAGAAAACCACTTTTGGTCACTCTATCAAGATACACCCCAAAAGGCTACTGAGTATTTTTACAATCTCAGCCGTATGTCTAATTACGTCAAAGTTAATCGTATTGCCAAAAACATTTTATTTAAAACCCCATCAGCTTATGGCCCACTAGATATTACTATCAATCTTTCTAAACCAGAAAAAGACCCAAAAGATATTGCAAAACAAAAAAATATGAAAAGTACCAACTACCCAACCTGCTTACTCTGCATTGAAAATGAAGGCTATGCTGGAACAAGCACCCATCCAGATCGCGCCAACCATCGCACCATTGATTTACACCTTAACCATAGAGATTGGAGACTTCAGTATTCCCCTTATTTATACTACAACGAACACTGCATATTGCTCTCTTCTAAACATGAACCGATGTCACTGACTGAAAACAGCTTCTACAATCTCCTTAGCTTTGTAGAACAGTTTCCACATTATTTCATCGGTTCCAATGCAGATTTACCAATCGTAGGAGGCTCTATCTTAGCCCATGAACATTATCAAGGGGGCTGCTATGAATTCCCAATGCACAGTGCAAGGGTGATGGATACCTTTACTTTAGACAAATATCCAAATATCACTTGCCAACTCTTAAATTGGCCACTTTCTACTATTTCCATCTCAGGTCAAAATCTTGATGAAGTTGCCAAATGTACTAACTATATTTATGAGAAATGGAAAACTTACTCAGACCCAGAAGTAAATATTCTTGCTTCAACAGAAGATGTACGTCATAATACCATTACACCAGTGGCACGCAAGCAAGGCAATGCCTTTGTCATGGATATCGTCCTTCGCAACAACCGTACAAGTGAGGAACATCCTCTTGGCATTTTCCATCCTCATAGTGATGTTCAACATATCAAAAAAGAAAATATTGGACTTATTGAAGTTATGGGGCTTGCTGTTCTTCCTGCTCGTCTCAAGGATGAATTAGAAGAAGTTAAGGCCTTTATCTTAGACCAACCAAACGCAATTGAAGATTATCACTTAGAATGGGCAAAAGAACTTAAAGTTCACTATAATTCAACTATTGATATTAATACATATATCCATAATGCTGTAGGCCAAAAGTTTACACGTGTTTTAGAAGATGCAGGTGTATTTAAAATGACATCTGAAGGCATTAGTCACTTTAAACAATTTATCAATAGTTTATAATATGAAATTAAAAATGAGAGTGAATTAGTTGGTCTCCCTACTAATTCAACTCTCATTTTTACTATTTTTATTCTTTTTATTTGTTTCCTATATTTTATGTTCTAGTCACATTTAAGTCATTCATAATATCTCTCTTACTTTACTCTTCAATCCAGTTTCCCTTATTAACAATTCTCCCATTTTGAGTAAATTCAGTAATGATACTAAATAATAAGCCTTTATGATTAGACACCATATGACTTGGATAATAATTACCTTGTATCTCTACATCCACTACATCTTCTTCCTCATTATTATAGTAGTAATGTATATCTCCCTATAATCTATTATTTTTCTGGCTGTTTTAATAATGCCATATGCTTCACACTATGTGAATCAGAACCCATGACATATGGGATTTTACACGCCTTAATTATCTCTAATAATACACCTGATGGATAAGTTTCACCACAATCTTCTTTTCTAAGACCAGCTACATTAAAATCAATCTCATAGCCTGCTGCTTTAATTTTGGTTACTAATTCCTTATAAAGCCCATGGTCATCGTACTCAACAGGCCATTTCTTTTGGAAGATGCGAACCAAACTAGGGTGCCCTATACGTTTTGGTTTATAGGGTCCTAAGTCTGCTTCAATAGATTTGATAACAGTTTTAAAATATAAATCATAGACCCTTTCTATACTTTCTACTTTTCCTATGAGTCTTTCTACTTCTGGCCCATAATCAATGGCATAATATTCACCTTCATAGTAAACAAAGTGTACAGACAAAATACTATCTTCTATTTCTGGTCCATATTGATTGAGTAAGGTGCAAATTTCATCCTCACGCCCTTCAATATAGTCTACTTCAAATCCTTTATTGATTTTTATTTTCCCCTTATACTTTTCTTGTAATAATTCTACAGCTTCGAAATACTTTGGAATATCCTCTTCACAAAGTGCACACTCTGCTTGAAAAATCGGGTCACAAATGGACTTTGGTAGCGGAAAATGCTCAGTAAAGCTGATTTCTTCTAAATCTAATCGTAACCCCTCTTTTACATAGTCTTCTAATAAATCCTTGGTTCCATGTGGACAAAAGGGGGTATGTATATGACCATCTCTCTTTATCTTTTGCACGCTTTTCACTCCCTTAAATATCATTTCTCCTTGCGTCTATAAAATCAGCACGAATGTTCCTGCTACAATTAATAGCCCACCTACAATCCCTTTGATTGTGAGTTGCTCATGTAAAAAAATAAAGGCCAATACCATCGTTAATACAATACTCATCTTGTCAATTGGTGCTACCTTTGAAACAGGTCCCAATTGAATCGCTCTATAATAAAAGAGCCAAGATAGACCTGTCGCAATCCCTGAAATAATTAAAAAGAATAAGTTTTTTGAAGTGATATGGGGAATTTCTTTTTGGGCGCCTACAAAAAAGACCATTCCCCATGCCATAATCAATACCACAATCGTACGAATGGCTGTGGCTAAATTTGAATTCATGTCACCAATCCCTACCTTAGCTAAAATAGAGGTTAGGCTGGCAAATACTGCTGATAAAACAGCATAGATAATCCATTGTTCCATATTCAGTTCTCCTTTTGATGTTCATTCTAGATTGTACTATAAGTTGCGCCTTATTGTCTATTTTCCCAAATACTTTTTGCTACTTACGAGTATCTTACTTGAAAATGGTGGCACTTGTACCCTAATAAGCCCATTTTCACACCTTATAATGCCTTCTTCTTCGTCTAAGGCATTGATTAAACTTTCCCCTCTCTTTTCACTAAATTCTAGCTGCATCGCTTCACCTTGTAAATTAAGCACAGTGTAAACTGTCTCATCTCCTAAACTTCTTGCAAAAATAAGCTGCTGATTTCTAACAATGACTTGTTCGTAGCTTCCTTCTTGGAGTGCTGGATACTGCTTATAAATAGCAGATAATTTGCTAATATGTTCTACCACTGTTTGATCTTCTGCTAGCATTTTATCTATCTCTAATTCTGGTCTTAAACTTTTATCTGTTCCTTGAACTTTTTTGCCTTCAATTCCCCACTCACTACCATAATAAATACTTGGAATACCTGGCATAGTAAATAGAAGTGTATAGACATTTTCTAGATGCCTTTTTTCTTTTAAGATACTTCCTATACGTTCTACATCATGATTATCTACGAAATTATACAGTTTCAAATTCTCACATAATCCACCTTTACCAAACAAACGATTCATAGAATGGTTAATTTCAAAGTAATTCTTATCATTATGACTTGAGTAAATACCTTTATAACATTCATAATCCGTTGTAGAATGTAATAACCCGGGCTTAGTAAGTCGGCTATAATCGCCATGAATCATTTCACCCATTAGCCAAAAATCTTCTTTCTTTGTATCTACAAATCTTCTAAGGGTGCTCAAAAAACCTTCATCAATACAATAAGCTACATCTAACCTTAAACCATCAATATCAAATTCTTTGATCCATAACTCTACTGCCTTAAATAAGTAATCTCGCACTTCTTGATTCCATACATTAAGCTTTACCAAATTGTAATGCCCTTCCCAGCCTTCATAAGAAAAAGAATCCCCATAAGGACTAGAACCCCAGAAATTCACATTACAGAACCAATCTTTATACTTAGAGTTTTCTCTATGTTGTTGCAAGTCCTTAAACGCAAAGAAATCTCTCCCCACATGATTGAAAACACCATCTAATATAATACGAAACCCTTCTTCATGGAGTACCTTACAAACTTCCTTAAAATCCTCATTGGTCCCCAAACGCTTATCTAACTTACAATAGTCTGCTGTATCATAACCATGACTTGTCGATTCAAAAAGTGGCCCAAATAAAATCGTATTAATTCCTAGTGTTTTTAAATGCTCTATCCAATCTAAAACCTTTTTAATTTTATTTGTACAAATAACTTCATCATTATTTTGTTCTGGTGCACCACAAAAACCTAATGTATATATATGATAAATAATCGCTTTATTAATCCAATTTGACATCTACATACCCCTTCCAAGTTTGATGCTTCCTCTTATTTATTTTTACCATATTCTTCAAAAACAAGTCCTATTCCATCTTTAAAATATCTTTTACCGTTGTAATAATGAAAATCACATCTACTTTTGCCCTCCCCAATCGTTTCGCTACGCTTAAAAATAATTTTAGGTGCTAATGCACCAAATACAGTAACATCATTCTCACAAAATACGGTACATAACTCTGGACATTGATATCTACATACTGTCTCATGATAAACGCAACTTTTCATATTAAAGGCAATCTCTTCTTGATTATTCTGCTCCCACTCAACATTCCAACCTTCTTTAGGATAAGATTGACTCATCATCTTTTTACATGCTAACTTAAAAATTAGATATACAAAAGGGAGTCTCGTTAACTTTTTATATGTTTCTGCTTTTTCTTTTGCCATATTCTGTGATAAATCTAAAGTTTTTTCATAAGCCTCTTCGTTTGAAAAACCATTATTTTTTAATGTTAAATAATAAGCAATAACTGGTAACATATTCTTAGTCATATGATTTCTAACTGCCTTACTCCCTCTATCATCCATTTCCTCAAGCAATTCACTAAGCTTTTTTTCTGACTCTAAATAAATAAAGTTCCCTCTATCTTTCCCAAATATATTCTTGCAGTGTAATTCTATATTTTTAAACGAACTTTGATTATATCCCATATTTATTCTCCTATCTATTATTTATAAACTCTAATGTTCAATGGACTTTTATTCTTACATAGTTAGATTAATCTCAAAAATATAAATTATCAATCTTTTTATAGCATAAAGTGACTTAAAACGGCCTATTATGCAAGTAGCTTTTATAATAGAAAAAAGCGATAAAACTCGAATACGTTTTATCGCCACTTTTAGTTTTAAATCCATTTTCCCTGATTATTCTCTCCATCCACTACAATCTCTCTTGAAGCAATGCGAGCTCTCACTTCTTCTACAATTTGCATTGTAGCTTCACTTAAGTTTGGATTTTCAGCCGGTATGCCTACACCATTATTTTCAACTGAAAAGACCCTACTCTTTCCACCATTAAATTTTCCTTCTGTGAATTCTTTAATAGTTGTATAAGCTGCCTGATCTAAATATTTCATTGCAGATGTTAACATCACAGATTTGCCCTCAGCATAAACACCTTCTTCATATTGATCCACATCTACACCAATCGTCCAAACTTCTTCACCTTTAGAAGCTCTAGATTTTACTTCTGTAATAGCTCCTACACCCGTTGTCCCTGCTGCTACAAAAATCACATCCACTCCTCTATCCAAAAATTGTGATGCAATTTGTTGCCCTGCTGCCATATCTGTAAAGGTTCCTTGGTAAATAATATTTTCTGGGGCTAAATTAATTTGTGTTCCAAGATTTTCATTAGCATAGACTACACCTTGTTGGAATCCCCAATTAAGCTTTTGTACAGCAGGTACTTCCATTCCACCTAAGAAAGCAAAATCTCCTTGTTGAAGCTCCACTGCTGCAGCTACACCTGCTAAGAATCCTGCTTCATGTTCTGCAAAAGAAATACATGTTGTGTTCTCTGCAATATAAGATTGTCCCTCTTTATTGGTAGGAATCCCATCGATTAACAAGAAATGTGCATCTGGATATCTTGTTTGCGCTTCATAAATGGCACCTTCAAAAGTAAATCCAGGTGTTACAATAAATGAATAATCTGCATCATATAAATTACTAATTGCTGTTAAAAAATCAGCTTCTGATGTCTGTTTAGGTTGAATATACCTTGCATTCTTTACTGCCGCTGCAACACCTTCCCAAGTTCCTTGATTAAATGAACGGTCATCAATAGAACCTGAATCTGTTACCATTCCTACGTTTAAATCAGAGTCTAATCTATCAAACTTTGATGAAGTACTTTCATTAGTTGTAGCAGACTGCCCGCAACCTACAAGTAAACTTGTTACCATCATTCCAGATAAAAATACTTTTAAAAAACTTTTTTTCATACTACTCTCCACTTCCAAGCTTTTATACTCATTATGTCCTCATGTAAAATCTATTCTTTGTGTTCTATTAATAAATTTTAACCTTACTACCCATAATACACTATTATATTATTTAAAAAAACCTCTATTTGCTTAACAATCTTTCAATATCTATTCTAAGGCAAATAAAAGGGGATATACCTTATTCTTAGAACGTTTCATTTAACTCAATTTCTATTACCTTTGGTTTATGTTTTAAAGCAACTGCTGCAGTCGTAAAGTTTCCACTAAATGGGTCAAATATCACATCTTGCTCATGACTCGATACTAAAATGACACGTTCTAATAAAACCTCTGGTTTTTAAGTAGGATGATTTTCATACTCTTCCATCTTATATCTTACCCTTGGAAACTCCGATACATTACCTGGTACTTTTTTTGTGCCCCTGTTTTAGCTTCTATCATAATTGTTTCTGCATTAAATGTATACTTATTCTTTGCGTTCTTATTAATCATTAAAATAGGCTCATATAGCGACCCAAAGATTTTTTTAGATTGCATGCCTGAACTATCATAGGCCATACAATTCCCACACCTAAAATGCCCATCCATAAGCAATAAATTTTATGTACAGGTGAACTTTCATTTCCAAGCACACTTAATAACATCGTTTGATGGCTATACCCTTCATAAAAGTATGCTAATACAAATGGTATGATACAATCTAATAATAGTAATAAACTTAACCCATAATACATATTCTTTCCCCTTAGCATTTCTATTTCCCCATGCTCATTAAAATTTGTTTGGTACTACGATATTCTATTTCTACAATTTCTTTCATTCTTTCTAAATTTACAATGGCTAATGACTTTGTTTCATTCTCATGCATGTTATGTAATTGTGCTTCTATCCCCTGTATATATTGGGCTAGAATCGTTATTCTTTGATCTAATAAATTTTTACGCTCTTCTTGAGTAAAGATATCTAGATAATTCACTGCAATAGAAACAATCGTTGTGTCAAAATCCATTTCTCCTACAATCCTTATAATTGCCTCTTTTAATGCTACCATTCCCTCAGCAGTAATCGTATAAATTGTACGTTCTGGCATATTCCCTTGCTTGTCTAATCGTCCTAAAATATAACCTTTTTTATTCAAGTTCTTTATCGCAGCATAAACTGTTGAATCTCCGATATTAAACCACCATCTTATCCTCATTTGTTCAAGCATTTTGGTGATTTCATAAGCACCTTTATCTCCTTCACTAATCATTCCTAACAATAAAATACTTGCCTTAGAAAACATATCTATCCCCTTCACATTTTGACTTATACTACTATATCATTAGAGTACTATAAATCAATACTAATGCCAAACAATTAATCTGAATATTTATTTTATTTCAAACAGTCCATTTGTTTAATCATGCTTTTCTGATATATTATTCAAGAGTATATCTTTTGAAAGGATGAATTATATTATGTTAAATGAATTTAACTCAGAATTTTGTCATGTAGAATATATTGAAAAGGATCATATCGTTTTTCTAGCTTGGAAAAAGTTTGCCTGCTTAGACCAATATCGAGAACCTACTACATTTGCCCTTAATCTACTTCGTCAACATGAAGGAAGTCATTTTATCGTTGATGCACGTAATGGCTTTGAAGATGACCCTAGAGATATAGAGTGGGGATTTTCTTTCTTATTACCTGAGATGTCTAAGACCTCTTGCCAATTTGTTTGCTTTATTATGAATGAACTCAATGAAGAAACTATTGGCGAAGAAATGGACATGTGGACTAAAGAATTTGGTAAATACTTTGCCGTTACTAAAAGTACAGACTATGATTCTGCCCTTCAAAGTACACGCCATTATATGCTTGTAAACGTTCGTTATACTATCAAAGAAGGTAAAAGAACCCAATTCTATAATGAAGTGGTTCGCCAAAATATTGTGGCCGACTCAAAAGCTGAACCCGGAAATATTAAATATGATTACTACTATCCTATGGATTCAAATAATGATATTTGTTTAATGGAAATGTGGACCAATGAACACACACAAAAACTCCATGGTACTTTTAAACACTATGAGAAATTACAAGCACTTAAAGCCCAATATGTAGAACATGTAGCCATCAGTAAATATCAAATTCAAGATGAGACACATTAAACATAGTGGTTCTTTTTTTCTACACTTTATAGTTCATCATCATTTATTGTCTTTAATAGATTTATACGATAATTCCTATCTATAAACTTTTAATATCTTTGAAGGTGGCATATGTTTCATTATCTTGCTAATATCATCACACTCACTCGAATACCTTTTTCATTTCTATTATTATTCACTAAAGCATTGTCACCTTCTTTTTATTGTTCTCTATTACCTTTGCCTTGCCAGTATATTACCTACTATTTCTCTTATATGTCTCATTGCTCTTATTTCATCTCTTGAAGAACTTTATATCATCGTTAAATCCACACATTTCGACCCTAATATGTCTAGCCTATTTAAGTTATAAAATGTAACTATAAGATTATATAGGGACAAAAAATATAAATAAAAAAGGTATATTGGTCCACACCAATATACCTTTTTTATTACATTTATTATTTACCGAAGTATCTGTTTAATAAACCTTCGAATGCTTTACCGTGACGAGCTTCGTCTTTACACATTTCGTGTACTGTGTCGTGGATTGCATCTAATCCTAATTCTTTTGCAAGTGTAGCAATATCTTTTTTACCTTGTGTTGCACCGTGTTCTGCTTCTACACGCATTTCAAGGTTTTTAGCTGTATCAGCCACTACTACTTCACCTAATAATTCAGCGAATTTTGCAGCATGTTCTGCTTCTTCGAAAGCAATTCTTTTGTAAGCTTCAGCTACTTCTGGGTAACCTTCTCTATCAGCTTGACGACTCATTGCAAGATACATACCAACTTCTGTACATTCTCCTACGAAGTTTTGACGAAGACCTTCTAAGATTCTTTCATCTACACCTTGAGCTACACCAATTCTGTGTTCATCAGCGTATACTCTTTCACCTGATTGTTCGATGAATTTATCTGATCCAGCGTTACAGATTGGACATACTTCTGGTGCTACTTCACCTTCAAATACATAACCGCAAATTGTACATACATATTTTTTCATTACTAATTCCCTCCATGTTATATAGAACATTTTATCACTTCTTTTTATTAAGTAATAATAATTATCCTTTAGATGTATTTATCATACCATAAATTTTGTTTTTGTCAATTGATTTTTCGTAAATTCCTTTATTTAATTTTTAAATTCTTTTCCCATTATAAGTATTTTTTTAGAAAAAATACACACGCTAATGACATTATGAATCTCTTTTTTCCACTACACATACTTTCTATACCTTATATGAACTGCTCCTTGTTGTGCAGTATGCTTTCATTTTCTAACATCAAACATATGCGCTAGCTAACTCTTATATGACTTTAAATAACTTAGGAGGTTTTCTATGTCTAATCAAACGGCAAAAAAATTAACTTTAACGTCATTAGTTCTTATGATTTTTACTTCAGTATACGGCTTTGCTAATATGCCTAGAGCTTTCTTCTTAATGGGCTATGGGGCAATTCCTTGGTATATACTAGGTGCAATTGCTTTCTTCCTTCCGTATGCTTTTATGATGGCAGAATACGGTGCCGCTTATAAAAAAGAAAAAGGTGGTATTTATTCTTGGATGAACTCTGCTGTTGGACCTAAATATGCTTTTGTTGGAACCTTTATGTGGTATGCTTCTTACTTAGTATGGCAAGTCAATGTTTCTTCTTCTATTTGGATTCCACTATCCAATGCCATCTTTGGAGAAGATCGTACCGGAAATCTATCATTATTTGGTTTAAATAGTACTCAGGTTATCGGGCTTTTAGGTGTTATATGGATTATTCTTGTTACTCTTATTTGTTCTAGAGGAATTAGTGCCATCAAAAAAGTAACTTCTGTTGGGGGTAGTGCCATTACTTTCTTAAATATTTTGCTTATTGGTGGCGGCCTACTGATTCTTGCGCTCAATAGAGGCGATTTTGCTCAACCTGTTACAGGTAACAATGTAAATGTCTTTGCCTCACCTAATCCAGCCTACCAATCTCTTATTTCGATTCTTTCCTTCTTTACTTATGCAATCTTTGCTTATGGAGGAATTGAAGCTGTTGGTGGCTTAGTAGACCAAACTGAAAAAGCAGAAGTAACTTTCCCAAAAGGGGTTGCCATCTCTGCTGTCGTCATTTCTATTGGTTATTCTATTGGTATCTTCTCTGTAGGATGCTTTACAAACTGGGAAGAAATTCTTTCTTCAGAAAATGTCAATACAGCCAACGTTACCTATGTTGTCATGAATCATTTAGGTTATAAACTTGGTCAAGCCTTCGGTCTTTCAACTGCTGCATCGGCTGGTATTGGTAGCACTATTGCACGCCTTACAGGGCTTGCTATGTTTCTTGCTTTAACTGGTGCTTTTTTCACCCTTATTTATGCACCACTTAAACAATTGATAGAAGGTATCCCTACACACCTTTTACCTGAGAAACTTACTAAACTAGATGAACGCCAAATGCCTTTAAATGCCATGATTGTTCAAGGTGTTATTGTTTGTATCTTAATCCTTCTTGTATCTTTTGGTGGCGATAATGCTGCAACCTTCTTTAATAAGCTTGTCACCATGACGAACGTTGCCATGACGATTCCTTATATGTTCTTATCCATTGCATTTATCTTCTTTAAAAAGAAAAAGAGCATACAAAAACCTTTTGAAATCTATAAAAGTCAAACTGTTGCATTTATTGCATCTGTTATTGTTACGTTCATTATTGGTGTTGCTAATGTCTTTTCTATCATAGAGCCTGCAGTTCATGGAAACTGGTCCGATACATTATTCGCTGGTGGAGGACCCATCCTCTTTGCAGCAATTGCCTATATCCTTTACTGGCGCTATGAAAATAATTATTTAAAATAATATGCTTAAGTAACTTTCTCTATATTTTTTGCAATAATAAAAACACCTTATCTATCATTTGACAGATAAGGTGTTTTTTAATAAAATTTAATGTTTTCTGTGTTTTGTTCGATGACTGTATATTATAAATAATTTTTTCTTCTACTCTGTATACTTTATGCTCATAGTATTTGTAAGTTACATAATTCATCACAATACAAATCAAAAATAATAATATATTGACCATAAGGAATCTCTTAACAAACTTAAGCAGATCTTTACTTCTCCCCATAAAAAATTGCTTCAACACATTCTTCCTTCCTGCTAATTAGTTTACGTAATAATGATTATAGCATATTTGCAAGAAGTTTTCACTATTTTTTTAATATATTATTTTGATTGTTTTTTTCATCATATCAGACAATATGTCTATGTTTGAAAGACTTTTTACCTGATGCATAATCTGCTACAATATGCCCTTTTCCTTCTAACTGATACTTATAAATAAGAAGCCCTTCTAAGCCAACAGGCCCTCTAGCATGGATTTTAGAAGTACTTACACCAACTTCTGCTCCAAATCCATATCTAAATCCATCACTAAAACGTGTAGAGGCATTATGGAATACATTAGCTGAATCCACTAGATTCATAAAAATCTTTGTATTGACAGCATTCTCTGTAATAATAGAATCTGTATGACCTGAACCATAGGTGTTGATATGCACGATTGCTTCTTCTAAATCACTTACAATTTTTACTGAAAGAATATAGTCTAGATATTCTGTTTTCCAGTCCTCTTCTGTCGCTACCTCACATTCAATAATGGCTCTTGTTTTCTCACACCCTTTAAGAATAGCCCCCTTTTCAGCTAATGCTTTTTTTAGAGCTGGTAAGAAGTCTTTTGCAATCTTTTCATGTACCAGTAATGTTTCTAAGGCATTACATACTACTACATATTGTGTTTTTGAATCTACCACTAACTTTACTGCCATATCCATATCGGCTGATTCATCTACAAATGTATGACAAATACCATCTGCATGACCAATTACAGGAATATTGGTGTTTTTCATGATATATTGTACAAAGGCATTTGAACCTCTTGGTACTAATAAATCAATATATTCATCCATAGCTAAAATGCTATTTACATCTTCTCTACTTTCCATTAAAGCAATCCAGCCTTCTGGCATTCCAGCTTCAACAGATGCTTCATTAATAATGTCAAATAAAATACGGTTTGTTTCCTTTGCTTCAGAACCACCTTTTAGTAAAACAGCATTTCCGCTCTTTAAACAAAGTGTTGAAATTTGCACAAGTGCATCTGGTCTAGATTCAAAGATGACACCAATTACACCAATTGGCCAAGCAATACGTGTTAATGTTAATTCATCATCTAATTCTGTTTGAAGTTGTACTTTTCCTACTGGATCAGCTAATCCAACAAGACTTTCAATACCTGCACATACATCTTGTACTTTTTGTTCTTCAAATTTAAGACGTTTAAGAATCGGTTCTGCAACTTGCTCCTTCTTGCTATTTTCTACATCTATTGCATTCGCTGCTTTGATTTCTTCAACCTTAGCTGCTAATGCCTCTTTGATTGCTAATAAAGCTTGATTTTTACTTTCAGCTGACATTGCTGCAAGCTTAATAGATGCTTCTCTTGCTTTTTTAGCCGCTTCAATCATACTCATCTCTAGTACCTCCTATTGTTTTATGTTCTTATCAGTTTAGTATATACAAATTATTCTGTCAATTATTTATAATATTAGTTATTATCTTAATTAACCTAATTTAACAGTGTTTTCTTTGTATTCTTAGCACTAACAATATATTACATAAAGAAAAAGTACTCCTCTTCCAGTACTTATATGCCTATTTATTAGAAATCTATTTGATTCTATAAATGTATTATAGAATCAAATAGAAGAAAATATGTTCTCTTTAGGCTATTAAGTACTTCGAGCAGTACTTTATACTTATTTTATACTTCCATAAGTGCTAAGAAAGCTTCTTCTGTTAAAATAGGAATACCTAATTCTTTGGCTTTCTTATTTTTACTTGAGCTTGATTCACTATCATTGTTGATGAGGTAATCTGTATTTTTACTTACTGAACCCGTTACCTTACCACCAAGCTCCTCAATCTTAGCTTGTAACTCTTTTCTATTTTTAAAGTGATGAACATCTCCTGTAATGACAAATGTTTTTCCTGCTACTTTTGAATCACTTGAAATAGGTGCCGCTTGCTCTACTTTAATACGTAATTCCTCATCAGCTAATGTTTTAACCATCTTGCGGTTTGCTTCTAAGCTAAAGTATGCTACAAACTCTTCTGCAATAACTGGGCCTACGCCATCAATAGCTGTAAGCTCTGTTATTTTTGCATTCATCATAGTTTCTAAATCATTTTCAAAATGCTTACAGATTAACTTGGCTGTACCAAGTCCTACTTGAGCAATACCTAATGCATAAATAAAGTTTGCCGGTGAAACATCTTTAGACTTCTCGATAGAGTTTATAAGTTTAGTATAAGATTTCTGTCCAAAGCCTTCCATCTCAATAATCTGTGCTTCATATTGGTCTAAATGATATAAAGAAGTAAAATCTTCAATATAATCTCTTTCAAGGAATTTTTCAATGGTTGCTTCTGATAGCCCTTCAATATTCATAGCGTCCCTTGTCGTAAAGTGAACAAAGGCACGAAGTCTCTGTGCTTTACAATTGCTATTTGGGCAAATAAGTGTTTTAGTTTCTTTTTCTTTCTTTATTTCTGTTTGTGCACCACAAACTGGACAGTGTGCTGGGATTTCAATTCGATTACTTCTTGTAAAATTCTCTGCAATTTGTGGAATAATCATATTTGCTTTATAGACTGTAATTTTGTCTCCAATACCTAATTCCATTTCTTCTAAAATACTTAAATTATGCACACTTGCACGTTCTACTGTGGTACCTTCAATTTCTACAGGTTCAAAGATTGCCACTGGATTGATTAACCCTGTACGAGATGTATTCCACTCAATATCTAATAAGGTAGTTTCTACTAGCTCATCCTGCCATTTAAAAGCAATAGAATCCTTAGGAAACTTCGCTGTTTCTCCCAATGATGCTGAATACGGTCTATTGTTATAGGTCAGCACTAAACCATCTGAAGCAAACTCTTGCTTACCAATTTGGTCTGCAAAATAAGCTACTGTTTCTTCAATGTTATCTGCTGTTACTTTTTTGTACTCTACTACCTTAAAGCCTATTTCAGCTAAATAATCCATTTGTTCAGATTTTGTTTCAAAATTTGGACCACCTTCTACTAATGTAAAGGCATATAATCTCACATTTCTTTTGGCTGTAATTGCTGGATTAAGTTGTCTAACACTACCACTACATAGATTTCGTGGGTTTTTATATTTTTCCTCTCCTTCAGCTAAGCTCTCATTAATACGATTAAAATCATCATATGTAATAATCGCTTCACCACGAAGTACTAAACGTTCTTTGGTATCAATAGTTAGTGGTAAATTTTTAAAGGTACGTGCATTATTAGTTATTTCCTCACCAACTTGCCCATTTCCTCTTGTTACAGCACTTACAAGTTTACCTTCCTCATAAGTACATACAATCGTTAAACCATCTAATTTCCAAGATAGAAGTCCTTCTTGATTTACTAAAAATGATTTCAGTCTTGAGACTTCTTTTGTTTTATCTAAAGAAAGCATACGTTTTGGGTGTGTGACTTTTGGTAAGCTGCTTGCAACCTCATAACCTACTTTTTGTGTGACACTCCCTGCTAAAATCGTCCCTGTTTCTTCTTCTAGTGCTTTAAGCTCGTCATATAGTGCATCATATTCAAAGTTACTCATGATTTCACGATCTTCTTGCTCATAAGCATATGCAGCCTTACCAAGCAGCTCAACAAGTTCTTTCATGCGTTCCATCTTATTTGATTTCATTCGTTCACCTTAATCCGTTTATTGGCCTTTCTTTATTTTTAATCCTATTTTTAGTATTTCATCTTTATCATAAGTTATGACTTTATTATATCAGAAAGTGTTTCTTTAACCATCCTATTTTAATCTTAGTCTTTAAAAGAGTTTAACTGTTCTTGCGATAAACGTCTTCTATTTTAAACTCTTTCATTTATATAAAAAGAGCTGTACCTTAGTAAAATACTCCCTGTTATAGGCTTATTTTATTAGATATCAGCTCTTTTTTACTATCTGCAATTATGTAAAATAATGATGTATTTTATACTATGAATTGCTCTACAATGCTTGTAAGCTTACTTGCACTATCTCTTAAATCTACCATCTGGCATAAAACACAATCAGAATTTCTACTTACCATTTGTGTAGAATCATCCATTTCATCTGTTGCTTCTGTAATCTCACCACTTAATTGATTAATATCTTGGATTTTCTCAACTATTTCATCAATAGCTACTGATAATTCGCAAGATGCCTTGTCTAGCTCTGATGCTAAATTTACATAAACGCCAGAGTCCTTACTATATTGCTCTGCTGTTTGAACCATATAGCCATAATCATCCATTACCTTTTGATCTACAAACTCCAAGATATCTTCTGCACTCCCTGCAAGGTCTTGTACAGATAAAATTACATTCTTAATAATATCTTGTATTTTACCTACTGTTATTTGTGTATTAGATGCTAATGAACTAATTTCACCTGCCACTACCGCAAAGCCTCTTCCAACCTCTCCCGCTCTAGCTGCTTCTATAGTTGCATTTAAGGCAATCATAATCATCTGGATTTTCTATATCTGTACCAGATATAAATTTACGATCTTCATATGCTACATATAAGTCTACAAACTGTGTATTTTCTTCTAATACTGAAGTTGTATACATTTTCTTATCTTCGTCATTATTTAAGCCATGCTCAGCAACTTCTGCTACCATTTGAATAATAGCTACTTGCTCACTATACCACTTACTAATCTCACTAGTATATCTGCTTGCTGCCTCACTTAATTTTTTCATGCTCTTTTGATAAGTCAGTCTACCGCTAATCACTAGTATGCTACTTAATAAAATATTTATGAGTGTAATACAACATATCAAAACACTCAACATAACCTTACCTTTAATTGTCTTCATCTTATGCTCCTAATTCTAGTCTTTAAACTATTTAAGTTATTTTATAGTCCACATATGATTTTACATTTTTTTAGACACAAATTTCTATGCCAACAAAGAATAATTACAATAATTTCAAAAATTTTACTGCATTTATACAAAAAAACACCTTAAATTTTTAATCTAAGGTGTTTTTATATTAAGGAGTTTTCTTCCCCTCTATTTATTTAAATCCTCTATTACTTATAGTTTCTTTAATTTAGCAAATTTAGTACTGAGTTGTTTCGTTTCACCATTTTCAAAAGTAACGGTTACAAATGAGTCACTGCCTTCATTTTTTACAGCCTCAACTTTACCTCTACCAAATTTAATATGACTTACCTGGTCTCCTGCTACAAATGTTTCAATTGTACCTGGGATGTTTTCAAGCTTTTTGCCCATACCATAAAGTGAACTTGTTTTTCTAAAGTTTGGAAGGCCTGGCTTTTCAGGTACTTTTGTGGCAAAGGTTCTTTTTGATGTTGGTTCCGCCATACTACTTTGGAAGCCTCTCTTTTCTACCACCCCAGCTGTACTTCCTTCAAAAGTTCTCTTACCACCAAAGCTACTTGTTGGTGAACTTGAAGCAAAGGTTTTCTTACCAAAGCCATTCATGCCACCACCTACAAAGCTTTGTCTTTCCGTTCTACTTTGGTCTAATTTTGCAAGATTTGTTAGCTCTGTTGGAAGTTCTCTAATAAATCGTGATGGTGAACTATATTGTGTACGCCCAAACATTGTACGTTGGTCTGAATATAAAATAAAAAGTTTTTCTCTTGCACGAGTAATCCCTACATAGCAAAGACGTCTTTCTTCTTCTACTTTATCATCACCTTCTGTGAGACTCATGTAGCTTGGGAATAAACCTTCTTCTAAACCTGGCATAAAGACAACTGGGAACTCAAGCCCTTTGGCACTGTGCAGTGTCATGAGGACAACTGAATTACTATTTTCATCATAGTTATCTACATCTGCTACAAGTGCCACTTCTTCTAAGAATTCACCTAAACTAGGGTCTTCTGTGGTTTCCATATAGTGCATTGTTTTAGCCACTAACTCATCGATATTGGCAAGTCGGTCTTCTGCTGTATCGCCTTCTGTAATGCGAATATGGTTTCTAAATTCTGTGCGGTCTAAAATGGCTTCGAGTAATGCTTGTACATCATTTTCCTCAGCAATTGCTTGGAACTCTTCAATCATAGCTGTGAATCCAAGGACCTTTTGACTTGGCCCCGCACCTAAGATACCCATTTCTTTACAAAGCTTAGCAGCTTCTAAGAAGTCCATATTATTTCTGTCTGCATAGTCAGAGATACTTGCAATACTAGCTGCACCAATTCCACGTTTTGGTACATTGATAATACGTTTGATAGCAATATCATCCTTTGTATTACAGATGACTTTTAAGTAACTTACAAGATCTTTGATTTCTTTACGTTCGTAGAATCGTACCCCACCTAATAAACGGTATGGAATAGAGGCTGAAATCAATTTTTCTTCCAGTACACGTGATTGTGCATTGGTACGGTATAAAATCGCAAAATCTTTGTAATCTCTTTCGCCTTTTTCAATGAGATTTACAATACAGCTTGAAACCACTTCTGCTTCTTTATACTCATTTACTGTTGGCACGATAGAGATGCCTTCACCTGCTTCACTCTCTGTCCAAAGTTGTTTTGCTTTTCTACTTCTGTTGTTAGCCACAACACTATTGGCTGCATCAAGAATATTTTTAGTTGAACGATAGTTTTGCTCAAGTTTAATAACCGTAGCATTTGTAAAGTCTTTTTCAAATCCAAGGATATTGCTAATATCCGCTCCACGCCATCCATAAATAGACTGGTCATCATCCCCTACTACACAAAGGTTTTGATGTTTTTGAGCGAGCATTTCTACAAGTTTGTATTGAGCTCCATTTGTATCTTGGTACTCGTCTACAAGAATATATTGGAATTTATTTTGGTAATAGTCTAGTGCATCTATGTGGTCTTTGAATAATAAGTAAGTATTGACAAGAAGGTCATCAAAGTCCATTGAATTATTTTCTTTTAACTTCTTTTGGTACATTTCATAGATTTTGGCCATTTGCTTTAATCTATAATCTTCCCCTGCATTCATTCTTGCAAGTTCTGGTGTTTCTAATTTGTTTTTGTAACTACTGATGGCTCCCATTACCGTCCCAACTGGGAAGTTTTTCTCATTAATATCTAATGCTTTTAAAGTATCTTTAATGAGTGTCTTTTGGTCTGCTGTATCATAGATTGTAAAATAACGACCATATCCAAGGCGTTCTGCATAACGTCTTAAAATACGTACACACATGGAGTGGAAGGTACTTACCCACATTTCACTTACTGCATCTGGTGGAATAAGATTCCCAATTCTCTCTTTCATTTCTTTAGCCGCTTTGTTTGTAAAGGTAATCGCAAGGATTGACCAAGGCTTGATTCCCTTATTTTCTACCAAGTGAGCAATACGATGGGTCAGTACTCTTGTCTTACCAGAGCCCGCACCCGCTAATATTAAAAGAGGCCCTTCTGTATGGAGAACAGCTTCTTTTTGTTTATCATTAAGTCCTTTTGTAAAATCCATGATTTCTCTCCTTTAAATTTTAAAAAGAGTGCTGTATGATAGCACCCTTTTGGATTGGTACATCTCTCTGCGATTACTTTGTACCGACACGTTCTAATATTAATTTATACCCATCACTACCATAACTTAAACATCGATTCACTCGACTAATCGTTGCAGTAGATGCATGGGTGCTTTGTTGAATTTCTTGATAGGTCATTTTGGCTTGTAGCATTTTCGCCACTTCAAGGCGCTGCGCCATTGCTTTAATCTCATTGACTGTACAAATATCTTCAAAAAAAGCATAGCACTCGTCCACACTTTGTAAGGACAAAATGGCTTCAAAAAGCTTATCATTTGCTTCATCTTTTATTTTCGAACTCATCCTCTTTCGTCCCTTTCATTTATACATTACTTTATCATTGTACAGTATTAAACTTGCTATTTCAATCTCTTTTGCTGGATATGACAAAGGAATGCCTCAGGATTTGTATTGAGTACTAAATGCTCTGGAAAATCTAAAGACTCAAGAAGCTCTAGTGATTATTTTAATTCACCAATCTCTGTATGGAAATGTGCATCTGTTCCTAAAACAATTGGTACTTCATGCTCCTTACAATAAGTAAGCATTTGGGCTAAGCTCTCTTTTACACCTACTCTAAAGCTACCTGGTTTTAGGGACGCATTATTGACTTCTAACAGTGTACCTGTTCGCTTAGATGCTAAAACAATTTTCTCAAAATCTAATGGATAACGTTGGTCTCCTGGATGTCCAATGACATTGACATATGGATTTTCCATAACTTTAATCAAACCTTCTGTTACCGTTTCTTGGTCTGCAAAATCAATGCAAGGTGGATGGAAGCTTGCAAGTACAATATCCAGTTTTTCTAGTACATCTTCTGGTAAATCAATATCCCCTTCATAGCTTGTGATATTAGCTTCTGCTCCTTTTAAAAGTTTCACGCCAAACATTTCAGATGGAATCACTTTTAAATTATCAAAGTAGTATCTTGGAGGTGCTCCTGGAATACCTGGTGCATGGTCCGTCATGGCCATAATCTTTAAACCTTTTTCACTAGCTGCTTTCATATTTTCAGTTATTGTACTATACGCATGTCCGCTACCTACTGTATGTGTATGTACATCTACTAATATCTTCATATTCTAGTCCCTTCTACATATATTTTCATCATTATACCATATTTTTCATATTCACTGCTTACCTATTCTTTTAGTTTTCCCCTTTTTTGATAAATATTATTGTAAGATTTATGGAAAACTTATTGATAATTCACTTTATCTATTCTATATTAGTATGAGATTAATTTTATATTACAGGAGTACATCATGCGATCTAAATCTATCGACATCAAATGTATCATTAGTATTATTGTAGGTACATTGCTTATTGCCATTGCAACCAATGGAATCTTGCTTCCTAACCACCTTTTAAGTGGAGGCGTAAACGGTATTTCTATGCTCATTTACTTTATCTCTGGCTTTAAAGTTAGTTTACTTGTTTTACTGATTAATATTCCAATTTTTATTATAGGCTTTATTTTCTTAAAGAAAAGTTATCTCGCCTATGGCCTATTTGGAATGCTTTGTCTTTCTTCTTGGCTTGAAATCACAAGTCATATTTATATTCCAGCAGAAAGTCCACTATCTATTCTTGTAGTAGCAGGGGTACTGCATGGAATTGGAACAGGGATTATCTTTAGAGCAAATGGCTCAACAGGTGGTACAGATATTATTGCCAAAATTATTAACAACCACTTCTCCATTAATATGGCAACCACAACTTTAACCATTAATGCCATTATTATTGCATTATCAGCTTATTTCTTTAATATTGATATTGCCGTACTGACTATTAGTACTATGTTTGTCAGTAGCAATGTTGTTAATTTTGTAGTAGATGGGATTAACCGTAAACGTACAATTCATATTGTTACTGATGCAAACCATTATAATGAACTATCAAAGGTTATTCTTAAAGAGCTTCATCGTGGGGTAACAATGATTCCTGCGATTGGTGCTTATACAGAAAAGCCTCGTTATATTTTACTTACCACCGTTAGTGTGAAACAAGTAGCCAAAGTAAGACAATTGGTTCTATCAGTTGACCCTAAGGCCTTTATGACTGTTACAGAAACTTCTCAAGTTATTGGAAATGGTCGTGGTTTTATTCATATGGAAGATAAATAATAAAACCCCCTGATGACATAAGGATAAGCACCTTCATTTCATCAGGGGATTTTTAGTTATTCCTATGATATATTTTTTACACTGTATCTACATACTCTTTTAAACTACTCATAAAATAATCTATCTTATCATTAAAATCTTCTGGCTCCCAAATAGACACTTCATGAATAATTCTTTGCTTCATAAAACCACCTTATTACACTTATATAATTAAAACCATTTATGAATAATTCAAACATTCTATATATTATGCATTATTTTCCAGCATTAATCAAGCTATTCATCACCATATCTTTACACTCACCAGTGACCATATGACATTCATAACTTCTTAGTAATCCTTCTTTTATGAAACCAACCTTTTCTAATAGTTTCTGTGAAGCTTTATTGTCCTCACATACAATAGCTTGCAATCGTACTAAACCCATTTCTTCAAACCCAATTCGAATAACCTCTTTAAGTGCCTCTGTCATAATCCCTTGATGCCAATAGCTTTGTGAAAGTTCATAACCTATTTCACCTTTAGTTTCTGTCACATCTGTTAAAAAGATTGTCCCAATTATTTGGTCTGTTTCTTTTTCTGTGATTGCAAATCTTAGAATATAACCTTTCTCATAGCCTTCTATCCAATGTTTTAAAACACGCTCTGCCATCTCCATATCCTGTGGCCCATACCAATCTAGGTAACGATACACCATTGGATTATTGTAGTAAGTGAGTAAGTCCTTGCCATCACTTAATCTCAATTGTCTAAGATTGATTTTTTCTCCCTCATATGTTGGAAATGTTGTAAAGTGCTTTGTAAACTGTCTTCCCATATTTTATCTCTCCTCACCGTTGTTTTACCTTTATTGTATAAAACTCTCTCCCCAATGCCTACCTCATCATTGTTTCTTAAACATCCTTACGCATATTTTTCACTTAACCACTAGCCCTTCACTACTCAATCGTTCTTATTCTATAACCATCTAAGATGAGTCCTATCCTTTTCTATATCAAAAAAAGTGCAGTAAGCTCTATTTTACTTACTACACTTTCATTTCTATTCCTATTAACGAATAATTGGTGGGAATCCCACTTTCTTTTGTACCTTACGAAGTGTTTTTGTTGCAAGGTAGTTTGCTGTTTGTGCATTATTTTTGATAATGCTATCAATATAAGCTTTATCTGCACTTAATTCTTTGAAACGTGCTTGAAGTGGACGAAGTTCTTCTACTACCGCTTCTCCAACTTTCATTTTAAAATCACCATAGCCTTTACCAGCAAATTCATTTTGAATTTGTTCCATTGTTTGACCAGTAATCGCCCCATAAATAGTCATTAAGTTACTAATACCTGGTTTGTTATCCACATCAAAACGTACTTCTGTATCTGAATCTGTTACCGCACGTTTGAATTTACGAATGATTGTATCTGGGTCATCAATAATTGTAACTGAAGCATTAACATCTGTATCAGATTTTGACATTTTCTTAGTTGGGTCTTGAAGGCTCATAATTTTAGCCCCAACTTTTGGAATATATGCTTCTGGTACTTTAAATACATCGCCGTATTGGTTGTTAAAGCGAATAGCAAGGTCTCTTGTTAATTCAAGATGTTGCTTTTGGTCTGCACCAACAGGTACTAAGTCCGTTTGGTAAAGTAAAATATCTGCTGCCATAAGTGCTGGATAAGTAAATAAACCAGCATTAATATTTTCACTATGTTTCTGCGATTTATCTTTGAACTGCGTCATTCTGTTTAATTCACCCATATAAGTGAAGCAGTTTAAAATCCAAGCAAGTTCAGCATGGGCAGATACATGAGATTGCATATAGATTGTATTTTTCTCAGGATCAAGTCCTGCTGCAATATACATCATCATTAAATCTCTTGCATTTTTTCTAAGTACTGCTGGTTCTTGTTTTACAGTGATTGCGTGCATATCTACGATACAATATAAACAATTGTATTCATCTTGTAAGTTTGTCCAATTTTTAAGGGCACCTAAGTAATTTCCTAACGTAATTGTACCAGATGGCTGCATGCCACTAAAAATAACCTTTTTTTGATCGTTCATTTGTGCACCTCTTTTACATTTTGTATTATCCCTTAATGTTATCAGACAATTTCTTGTAAATCAAGCCAAAACGTGCTTTTGTATGACTCTAGTTTAAAGCTTAATTTTGAGCTATAATAGCTTTATCATTATTTTAGCTAAGGAGTAAATACTATGAAAAAAATTGCAAGTTTTACTGTTAATCATATCGACCTTCTTCCTGGTATCTATGTGTCACGTATTGATACAATTGGAAATGAAGTTTTAACAACTTATGATTTACGTTTTAAAAGACCAAATCTAGAACCTGTTATGAACACAGCTGAAATTCACACTATTGAACATATTGCTGCTACTTTCTTACGCAATCATCCTACATTTGCAGATGAAACAATCTACTTCGGACCAATGGGATGTCGTACTGGTTTCTATCTCATTTTAAAAGGTGAAAGAAGTTCAAAAGAAATCGTTCCACTAATCACAGAGCTTTTCACATTTGTAGCTAACTTTGAAGGTGAAGTACCTGGTGCAAGTGCAAGAGATTGTGGAAACTATCTTGATATGAATTTACCAATGGCAAAATACGAAGCTAAAAAATATGTAGATGAAATTCTTACAAATATTACAGATGCTCATCTCAACTATCCAAACTAATCGTATAGTAAGCCAATCAACTCCATAGTAGATTGATTCACTTAAATAAAAAAGACTACCTTTTTATTTGCCAATCTTCTAAGCTTAGATATAAAGAATGATTCATTTAGGTGTATCACGCTTTATACTTAATCTAATTGCTTATGTAGATATCGCATAATAAGGTAGCCTTTTACTATTTTTATTCTCTTCTCAAACCTAGGTTCTTTTTCTTATATAAATCCTCTATTTTGTCCTCAACTTATCCTATAATAATAATTGATTCATCCCTTTGATTATTTCTTGCTTATTTCCATTATAGTAAATTACAAGTTTTCCCTGATTCCACATTTTAGCCCCTTCATTTTGAGCTTGTCCTTCTCGCGCAGATAACTCCATATTCTTTTGCAATACATTGTCGTAAGCATATACAGTTAACACTTCTCCATCTACTGTAAATTTCTTTATATACGCTTTTGAATCTACCTCAGACAAGGTTGCTGTCTTTACATTCTCAAATATTTGTTCTAAATACTGTTCTAACTCTCCTAGCCCAAAGTTCTCCATATACTGAGACTTTAGCTGAATTTTATCTGTTTGTATATTATAGATTAGCTCTATTTCATCCCCTATACTTATACACATCAAATCTCCTAAATACCACTCCCACTGTATATTACTAGCTTGAACCGCCTGAGTATCATATTGATTTTCTACTCTATTTCTGATTAGAGACATTAGTTCAGTACAGCTTTGTATCTCATTAATAAAACTTCCCTTTTCATCTATTCTATAGGTTCCCTGTTGCTTACAAGAAAGTATATAACGATAACGATTTTTAGCTGTAACTACCTCACAAAGTACATATTCCTTGCTCGGCGACTGACTTATTATTTTTAATCCTGCTGTATCTTTTCCTTTCCACTCTGCCAATATCTTCAAGCCATCTGTATCTATTTTATAAAGCTTTCGTCCTCCCTCTGAGGAAGTTTCAATAAAACGATCGAATACTTTTATCTCTTCTTTGCATGGTGCCAATAAATCAATAACCTTCTGACAAGCTTGCTTTACACGCTCATCATCCGTCTTAGTTAGGCAAGTTGCCAATTCTAGCATGATTTCTTCTTTATATGTACTCTCATAATATTCTACCAAACGATAAGCACTATAATAATTCATTAATGGATTTTCATAGACTAAACCTTGTATAAATAGCTTATGACCATAGTTTTTTACCAGTTCTTCCTCAGCTGATTCGTCAATATACACAAATGCTTCTTCTCCTTCTACCACGGGAAAATTCATCTTGTAAAAGTTTTCTACCGCTTCTCCTATCAGACTATCATATGGATGTCTCATATTCATATACTGACTTACACAAGAAGTATTTAAAAATTCACTTGCAATACGTTCAAATGTTCTTCCTTCTCCTCGCGTGGCAATACTTATGCCAAAATAATCTTCTATATCTGGTCTATAAAGTACCTTACGATATAACTCTGACTCAACTTTAATATCAACCTGAATTGTATCTATCTGTGGATATAAACTCATTAATATACTTGCATCTAAAAGGGCAATTTGATCTTTTCTAGACTTATTAAGTATTGGTGTATTTTGTTCAACTACATAGGTTAAATACACCTTATGGATTGCATCCTGATCCATTATGACGTTAGTTAAATAAACACCTCCAGGTATATAATTTTTTATAAGTTCTGTAATGTTTTCTTCACTTGCAGTTTGATTTATATAGGTGTAAATCTTATCAATACTTAATTGAATCTCTATTTCATTGGTAGTAGGGCTCTGCTCTTCTATTTCTTTACTCACTATGACTGTTTCATCATCTATATTGAGTGTCTGTAATCTAATTGTTATCAAATATAAAGCAACTAATCCCACTAAAATATACAAGCCACTTTTTAAGCTTTCTTTCAGCCTTCCATAAGGTTTCATAGCATCTCCTCTTCTAGTTTTTTATATATTATTTAAATTCTATTATATAGTATAAAAGATATTCTATGTGTTATTTTAATCGAATATTATATCTACTATTTTTTCACCAAAAACAAGCTATCCTCATACTGTATAGAGACATTATTTTTAACAGACTGTTTGGATAAGGAAGTGACACGATGTCTGAATTAATTAAACACTATTTTGCTTGCGGAAATACAGCAAAAGGTTTCCAAAATTTCTTTGTTTCAAATCTTAAAAATCTTGATAAAATCTATATTCTAAAAGGCGGGCCAGGTACTGGTAAATCTTCTTTAATGAAAAAAGTAGGTAAGACCATGGTTGACCGCGGTGTACCTGTGGAATACATTCACTGTTCTTCTGATCCTAATTCACTAGATGGTGTAATCATTAGACAAATAGGTACTGCTATAGTTGACGGTACAGCCCCCCATGTCATTGAACCTACTGCTCCTGGTGCAATAGAAGAATATATTAATTTAGGTATAGCATGGGATGTAGATTTACTGGCTACTCATAAAAAAGAAATCTTATATCTTCAATCTGAAATCAGCAGCTGCTATCCTAAAGCTTATGATTGCTTTGCTAGAGGCTTAAAAATCCATGATGAATGGGAAAAAATATATATCGATCATATGGACTTCAAGAAAGCTAACCTCTTTACACAGCAAGTTATTCAAACCTTACTTACTAATACACACTTTGATAAAACTAGTGTTGTAATGCATCGCTTCTTTGGTGGCTCTTCACCTCAAGGATTTGTCGACTATGTAGAAGGATTAACTGATAAAATGAAAACACGTTATTTTATCAAAGGTAGACCCGGTTCTGGAAAATCTACCATGCTTAAGAAAATATTAGCTTCTGCACAGACTAGAGGTATCGACACCGAAGTTTATCATTGTTCATTTGATCCAGACAGCTTAGATATGCTCATTATGCCAGAACTTGAAATTTGTATTTTTGATAGTACCGCACCTCATGAATATTATCCAACACGACCTAATGATATTATCTTAGATATGTACAAAGAACTTATTACCCCTAATACCGATGAAGATTATGCGGATGAACTTTCGGATATTGTTAAACGTTACAAATCTTGCATTTCAGAAGGCACCTCTCATTTAGCTTATGCTAAGTTCTTACATGATGACCTTGAAAAATACTATATTTCTGCCACCGATTTTACAGTAATTGATGCTATGACAACAGAATTGATCAAGAAGATTGAAAGTCAATTAAACTAATCACTGATTTTATCCCCTCTTTTTCCTTTATTTAAAAAGTAAACACCCTTTATAATATGTCCTCTTTATAATAAGAGCGATAAAACCATTAACTTCTGTTAATAGCTTTATCGCTTTTTCCATCATTTCTGATTAAAATCACTTCATATCTACCAAAGTAATGGCTTGACTAGAGATCCCTTGTTCTGTTCCTGTAAAACCTAATTTTTCTTCTGTTGTGGCTTTTACATTAATTTGGTTTACCTCAATCCCTAATGCCTTCGCAATATTTTCTCTCATGCTAGGAATATGGGGCGCCATCTTCGGTCTCTGTGCAATAATAGTAGAATCAATATTTTGAATCACTACATTCTTAGATTTTAAGAGTTTTGCTACTTCTTCTAATAATGCAATACTACTAATTCCTTTATATCTTTCATCTGTATCAGGAAAATGTTTACCAATATCTCCTTCACCAATTGCACCAAGTAGTGCATCCATAATGGCATGTAATAATACATCTGCATCTGAATGGCCCAAAAGTCCCTTTTCATGCGGTATTTCCACGCCACCCATAATTAATTTACGTCCTTCCACTAATTGATGGACATCGTATCCCATTCCTACTCTTAACATTTTATCCTCCTAATTCTCATGATTTACATGTTTATTGATATACTGAGCTACACTATCTTCATCATTAGTTCCAATGACAGCTGTTGCTATTTTCTTAAGCTCTTTTACAGCATTGCCAACTGCATAAGCTTCATCTGCCTCTTGAAACATCGTCATATCATTAAGCTGGTCTCCAAAACCAATAACCTTTGTAAATGAACCTAATTTTCTCAGCTTTTTAATCCCATTTGCCTTTGTTGCCTTAATACTATAAACCTCTAATAAGTAACTTTCCTTACTATAAACATCTCTATACATCACTGCACCAATTCCTTCAATATCCGCTAGTAAATCATATATCGCTTGAATGTTTTCTTTGCTATCAATAAATACAAAATAGATAATACGGTCATGATGGACTAGAGGCTCATTTGTAAACTTCTTGTGTTCAAGATTTTTTCGCTCTTCATAGAAGTTTCTTCTACCTTTTTCCTGTAATTGATTATAATGTACTGTTAAGCGATGATTATAAATGGTATAAATAAATCCTTGTTCAATCCACTTTCCTAATTTTTCTATAATCTGTTTACTAATTTCAGATGAAATATACTCCACTTGACTATATTCGTGCTTTTGTAAGTCATATAAGGCAACACCATTCATTACAACAATCGGTTGCTTCATATGTACCTCACTTAAGAGATGTTCTACAGTTGCTGGTGTCCTTGCAGTTGCTACAGAAAAATGGATCTCCTTCTCATCTATTAATTTATTTAAAAGCGTTTCTGAACGCTTGGAAACTTGTCTCCTACTATTTAATAATGTGCCATCTAAATCAGAAATATAAATTGTCTTGTCCATACTTTTGCCTTTCATTTCTTGTATACTTACTTTTATGAGTTACTTTAGCAATTAACTGCGATTGATTGCGCTTACAATTCTTTTATTAATTACTACTTTTACCTATTCCCTTTATTGTAGCATACCTTTTTTAAAATAGCTTGCTCATTCCACTAGATCAGGTCATATTTTTATTTTTTACTGCATATACATATTTTAACTACTCATTTTTTCTAAAGAGAAAATACTTATATAAAAACTTCTACAAAAGTAAAAATAAAGGAGGCTACATATGAAGTATAATTTAATGATGTCACGCTATCACGAAGAAAGTAATATTTTACTTACCCAAAAGTATGCCACTGCCATTCCTCTAAAAGTTATTCTCACCTTGCTCCATATCGAAAAGAACGACTGGCAAATTTATTATGAACCTCCTTACCAAGGATTAGGCAACTATATTCTTTGTCATATTGATGACTATCCTATTCTTAAACCTTATATCTCAAAATCAAATTGTCGCTTTGAATTTGTTTATGAATGGCTCATTCAGTATGCACAATCTGTTGATTTATCCTTCTCCAAAAATAATGTATCGATTAGTTTATCCACCTATTATAAAGAAACTTCTCATTCATCTTATAAAGAAACCTGGACCCTTACTAATCCTACTGGTTTAACACACTATACTTTTTTTGAATGTGATTGTACTTCCACTTCTTCTCTCACTTAATCCAATCTAGTTTAATCAAGACCGATTTTATTAAATCTACCTTGAGCGTTCTGTTTACATAGTAATAAATAATATACGAAAAAAGCACCCTAACCAAGTTAGAGTGCTTTTTTCGTATATCACTGATATATTCTAGTAGCGGAAAAGGGATTTGAACCCATGACACCACGGGTATGAACCGTGTGCTCTAGCCAACTGAGCTATTCCGCCATATTCATTATTAAGTTATAATGATGGTCGCTATAGGGCTCGAACCTATGACCCCCTGCTTGTAAGGCAGGTGCTCTCCCAGCTGAGCTAAGCGACCATATGTGCTATTATCAATATAAAATTGTTATTAGCATTTAAGTAAGAAAACTTACTCAAACGACCCAGAAGGGACTCGAACCCTCGACCTCCGCCGTGACAGGGCGGCGTGCTAACCAACTGTACCACTGGTCCTT
>JAGAVZ010000174.1 GCA_017941635.1 Cellulosilyticum sp. | reverse complement strand
CAATCTTTGGTGATGAAAATGCAATGGTACGCGTGGATATGTCTGAATATATGGAGAAACACACTGTATCTAAAATGATTGGTTCACCTCCAGGGTATGTAGGATATGATGAAGGTGGACAATTAACAGAACGCGTACGTCGTAAGCCTTATTGTGTGGTATTATTTGATGAGATTGAAAAGGCACATGGTGATGTATTCAATATCCTTCTTCAAATTTTAGATGATGGTCATATTACAGATTCTAAAGGAAGAAGAATTGACTTCAAAAATACCATTATCATCATGACATCGAATATTGGAGCGAGAAATATTATTGCCCCTAAAAAACTTGGTTTTGCGTCTTTTGATGATGCTGAGAAATCATATGAAGATATGAAGAAAAATGTAATGGATGAAGTGAAACGTACGTTTAAGCCAGAGTTCTTAAATCGTATCGATGAAACAATTGTATTCCATCCATTGACAAGTGAACAAATTAGAGAAATTGCTAACATTATGATTAAACGTCTTGTAGAACGCATTAGTAAAAATGTAGGCATTGAAATTAGTCTTACAGAAGCAAGCTTAGACTTCTTAGGTAAGAAGGGCTACAATGAGGCGTATGGTGCAAGACCACTTAGAAGGACAATCCAAACTTATATCGAAGATAAACTATCTGATGAGATATTGGCCGGAAACATCAAAGAAGGCGATAAGATTCAAGTTGATGTAGAAGGTGAAGTGTGCATATTCAACAAACAAAAATAGACAATAATGTACAAATATGAATTATTGTTAAAAATTCATATACTTTTCATATTCCTTCGTGTATAATACTTTTATAATAATTTTTCAGATAAATCATATAATAGTAAACATTGGAGGATTTAGCAATGGCTGTTGTTAAAGAAATAATACGTGTTGAAGAGAATGGCACACTTAGTTTTGGAAACTATCAATTACCAGAAAAAACTAAGGTATTAGACTTTGAAGTAGAAGGTAGATTATATAAAGCAAAAACTTTCTATGAAGTAACAAAGTTAAAAAGAGATGGTGCACTTGTTTATGAGTCATTACCAGGGACAGCTGTTCATAATTTTAAAGTGACAGATTTTGGGGTGAGTTTTGAGGTAGAAGGAGAAGGAAGTTCTCAAATTACATTAGAACTTGAACCAGAAACAGAATATAAATTAGTCGTTCATGACATTACAATCGGAACAGTTAAGTCAACAGTGTCAGGTAAAGTTAACTTCTCAGTACAATGTACAAACGAAGCACAAACAGTGCAATTAAAAAGAGTAAAATAAAGAGAATAGGTTGAGTGAAAAATAACCTTTCGGTCGTTCGAAAAAAGCAGTTCTGCAAGATATAGCTAAAAGCATCTTGTAGGATTGCTTTTTTATTGCTAGGTTTATAACATTAATTGGATATTGTATGGAATAGGCTGTTCTTGGTAATATAATAAAAAGAGTTAGATATAAGAGAGGAAAGTATAATGGCAAAGGCTAAACAAATATATGTATGTACCAGTTGTGGTCAAGTTTACTCAAAGTGGCAAGGACGTTGTGATGGGTGTAAAGAATGGAACACTATTGAAGAGCAAGTAGTAGATAATAGCAAGAAGAATAATGCACGTGCAGTGAAGACAAATGTGATTTCAAAGAGATTAGTAGATGTTACAGGCAGTTCTTCAGAACGTATTATTACAGGAATTAGTGAGTTTAATCGTGTAATGGGGGGAGGGATTGTTAAAGACTCTCTTACGATTATTACTGCAAGACCTGGTGCGGGTAAATCAACTTTACTTTTACAAGTGGCACAAGATGTTGCAGGGCAAGGATTGAATGTTTTATATGCTTCTGGTGAGGAAAGTGAAAGCCAAATTAAAAATAGAGCAGAGCGTATCCTAGAAAATATTCCGGAAAATATTTGGATTCACTCAGATGTGAGCTTAAATAATGTACTTGTAGCGGTAGAAGAAGTAAATGCAGATTTAATTATTATAGATAGTATCCAGACTTTTATTATGGAAGAGTATAATTCAAGACCAGGTAGCCCAGTTCAAACCATGGAATGTGCTAATGCACTTCTTCATATAGCCAAGAATGGTAGCAAACCAAGAGCCGTTATTATTGTTGGTCAGATGACAAAGGATGATGAAATTGCGGGTGTAAGAGCCTTAGAGCATTTAGTAGATGCTGTTTTATTAATTGAAGGTGAAAGTAGTGAAGAACTAAGAGCTGTTACAGCAACCAAAAATCGTTTTGGGTCTACAGGAGAATCATCTTTCTTTGCCATGACGGAGAGAGGGATGACACCTATTGAAAATCCTTCGGAATATTTTATGACACAAAGAGAAGCGGGGGCATCAGTATCTGGTTCAGCTTTAACCGTTATTAGAGAAGGGTCTAGGCCAATCATTGTAGAGATTGAAAGTTTGGTAAGTACTTCATATACACCATATCCATCTAGGATTAGTGAAAATATTAGAAGAGAACAACTTAATACGTTAATTTCGATTTTAGAACAAAGGGGAAAAGTACAGCTCTTTGATAAAAATGTAGTAGTCAAATCAACAGGTGGGATTAAACTAAAAGAACAAGCGGTTAATTTAGCAGTTGTAATGAGTGTGGTTTCTTCTGAGAGAGGTAAAGGTATTCCAAGTGATACGGTGTTTATTGCAGATATTGGTTTAACAGGAGAATTACAACGTGTACCAACCTTAGAAGTAAGATTAAAAGAAGCAGATCGTATGGGATATAAAAGAGCTTATGTGGCTAAGAAGTCTTTACAACGTCAAGTAAACTTTAAAAACTTGCAAGTAATCGAGAAGAATACACTAAGTGAAGTGATTTGGAGTGTATTTGAAGAACGTAAGGATTTACCATTCTAATATGACATATAGTTGTCATATTCCATTTGTTAAAGTAGAGATATCGAAGAAAAAAAGATATCTTTACATGATAAGAGGGAGAGATGACAATGCAATATGAAGAAGTTTATTTAGAAGAGAGAATAGTAGTAGGTCTCAAAGCAAGGACTAAAAATTCTGATCCTACGATGTCAGAGACAATTAGTAAACTATGGGGAAAGTTTTTTGAGAACAATTTGTATGACGCCATTTCTAATAAGGTGAATTATTCTATTATGGGACTTTATGATGAATATGAAAGTGATGTAAATGGTGCATATGATATGACGGTATGTGTTCAAGTTTCTAAAAGTGATTCATTGCCTGAAGGATGTGTGGTAAAACATATACCGGCAGGGAAATACGCTAAATTTAAAATTAAAGGACATGTACAAAAGGCAGTTATGGCATTTTGGCAAGAGCTTTGGGAAATGAATTTAAATAGAAGCTATAGAGCAGATTTTGAAGAGTATACTGATATGTTAGAAGATGAGGCAGAAATTACAATCTATATTGCAATATAAACAAAGAACCCTAGTGGCAAGAAAATAAGCTACTAGGGTTCTTTGTTTATATGATTATTCGATAACAATTGCATCTACAGGGCAACAATCTCTTGCTTCTTCTGCTTCTTCCATCATTTCATCAGTAACTTGGTTGGCAATTACTTCAGAAATACCATCTTCGTTCATAGCAAATACTGATTCGCACATAGATACACACATCGCGCATCCGATGCAAAGTGATTCATCAACTTGAATGTTCATTTGTAAATCCTCCAATATATTATGTATTAGCAGGTTACGCTTATAATTTTTAATAGCACTTTGTAATGATAAGTCTACTGTTAAAAATTAATATAATTGCCTTGCTAATGTAAGTTATAAGTTAATTACTGGGCTATTATATCAAAAGAAAAGTGGAAAGAAAAGTAGATATTTCACATAAGTATTCAGATAAATGATGTGAGAAAGTCAAAATGGGGTCAAAAATGAAGTCTTTAGGATGTTAAAATTCTATTTTATGAAAAATTAAGAAAATTAAACGAGAAATAGCACTGGTTTAAATTGGAAAACTATTGAAAAATAAGGGTTTTCAAAGGTTGTGGGAAAAATGTGGATAAAAAGGATAAAATCTGTAAAATAATATCTTGCAAAATACAATATATATTGATATAATGTAAGTACAAAAAAGTTAACATAAAAGTTGCAGTATAGAATGACGGAGAGGGGATTAAAAATGTCAGATAAGAAACAAAAGCAAAAAAGACCGTCCCTCATTGAAAGGATAGGTCATAAAATACCAGACCCAACTATTATCTTTATGATTTTATTTGCGGTTACTATGGTAGCTACATTATTTTTAGGCGGAACAGAATTTAGTACACTAGGCAAAGATGGTGGAACGATTACACATCA
Source organism: Cellulosilyticum sp. (assembly GCA_017941635.1). GTDB lineage: Bacteria > Bacillota > Clostridia > Lachnospirales > Cellulosilyticaceae > Cellulosilyticum. The sequence goes on along the minus strand of JAGAVZ010000174.1, from coordinate 3,927 downwards.
AATCAAAAACATGTTTGAGTCAGAAAACATGAGATGGATTATTAATAATGCATTACTTACAAACTGGTTAGCTTATGGTGGAGGTGTTCTTGGAACAATTCTTATCGTAATGTTAGGAGTAGGTTTAGCAGAAGAATCAGGATTACTATCAGTACTTATTAAAAAAGTAGGATTAAAAGTTTCAGACAAATACTTACCATTCGTACTAGTATTCTTAGGAATTATGAGTAGTATTGCATCGGATGCAGGATATGTAATTCTTATTCCTTTAGCAGGTTTATTATATGCAGGGCTTAACAAAAACCCACTGATTGGTATGGCAGCTGCTTTCGCTGGGGTATCAGCTGGATTTAGTGCGAACCTTATTCCAGCTACACCATCAGATATTATTTTAGGAACAAATGCACAAGCTTTCGCAGCAGCGCAAGGTATTCCTTTTGTAACAGCAGCAGGAGCAGCGATTAAACCAGCTACAATGCACTATATCTTTATTGTAGTATCAACAATTGCACTTACAATTGCTGGTGGTATTATCACAGTTAAATTTGTTAAACCAAAGCTTGAAAAAGACAGTTATATTATTCCAGAAGATTTAAATTTAGATGAGTTTACAGTTAAACCAGAAGAAAACAAAGCACTTAAATGGGCTGGTCTTGGATTTATTATAGCAATAGTGATTCTTGGTATTCTTTATTTTGGACCGCTTGCTCCATATCAAGTATTAAATGAAACAACTGGTTTAATGGAAACAAAATCACCATTAGTAGATAACATTATCTTAGTAATTACATTTGCATTCCTTGTACCAGGTTTATTCTTTGGATTCAAATCAGGTAAATTCAAAAATTCATCAGATGTAGTAGCAGCTATGTCAAAAGCGATGGGTTCTATGGGATCAATTATTGTATTATCATTCTTCTCATATAACTTCTTATCACTTTTAAGTTACTCAAACCTTGGAACATATATTACATTCTTAGGTGCAAAAGGACTTCAAAGTTTAGGTCTTGGTGAATATCCAATCTTACTTCTTATTGGATTCATCATCACAACAGCAATTATCAACCTATTCGTAGGTGGTATGACATCAAAATGGTTACTTCTTGGACCAATTTTCATTCCAATGTTATACAATGTAAATAGTTCAATGACTCCAGACTTAGTTGCAGCAGCATACCGTGTAGCAGATTCATCAACTAACATCATTACACCGCTTATGTCATATGCTGGTTTAATCTTAGTTTACATGAGAAAATACAAACCAAAATATTCAGTTGGGGATTTAATTGGATTAATGTTCCCATACTCAATGACATTCTTAATCATGTGGTCAATAATTTTAATTGCATTCTTCGTATTTGGTATTCCATTAGGAATCTAATCATGGATTGTGGATGAAAGTAAAAATAGAGTTATAAAAAATGAGGATATCTATCAACTCTAAGATAGATATCCTCATTTTTTTGTAGTTGTATTGGTTGGTGCTATTATTTAATGGATTTATTTAGGAATTCCTATGCACAGTATGTGTTTGACCACGTTGGTATATTTCGTGATTTTGAAAATTGTTTCTTAAATCTATCCAGAACTGATCTCTAAATACAGGTGGGTAAATTGGAAGATGGGAATCCTTTAAATCTTTTTCGGAAATAAAACGACATTCTTTAATATACTGTACTTCGACTTCAGGATCATGACCAACTTGTAAGTCTTCGATGTTATCGATAGTAGTAAGGAAAAACATCCCTAAATGGTGGGTATCGATTTGATAGTCTACATACTCACTCATATAGATTAAGCGAAGTGGTCTACATCTTACATTACATTCTTCCTCAACTTCACGAACGATGGTATCAATTACACTTTCTTCCGGTTCCATACCACCGCCAGGTAAAGTCCACCATTCAAAGCCTGTATTAGGATCTTGTTGCCTTAGGACAAGTAGTTCGTTTGCTTCATTTAAAATAATAGCAGCAGCGCGTGGTCGTAGGTTCATATAGCCTCCTTATGTGAGTAGAAGTAAAAAAATAAAGCTAAATGTAGTATGGTGATATAGAGTAGAAAAATACTAAGTGATATTAGAAAATATGTTGAAATGATTAGGTGTGAATTTTAGTTAGCGAAGAGAAAACTTACCCAACAGTTCGGTACGTTTTTTTTCATGTTCTAGAATCTCGGATAAAGAAAGGTCCATTGTATTAGCAATGGCACCTAGATAGAATAAAACTCGGCCCATTTCCTTTTCGATGAGTTCCTGGCAGTTAGGACACAGTGTACCATCAATATGAGTAGACATGAGTGATTTTAAATCGTCCATAGAAAGTTCTGATGTACTAGGAGGATAAGGTTGTTTATGTGCATTAATAGAAATACATCCGCAAGTAGTAGCTGATTTAGAAATGTTACGGCATAAATGTGTACAGGCGTCTTGAAGTTTAGTTGTTTGATCTAAGATACTTTTATTTCGAATAAGAATATCATCAATAAAGGTTTGGAATGCGTTTAATTCATTTTGCATAGGTATTCTCCTTCCGCTTGAAAATCTATAGTTATTATAACATAAATGAAAAATGGAATAAATATATAACTGAATATTTGAAAAATATAAACATATATAAGATTAAGGTTGTTTTTTCATAGAAATAGGATAAAGTAGGCTATATCTGTATTAAAAGATGTACAAACAGACTAATAATTGTTATAATAAAAATGTTGTTCTAAGAAAAACATTTACACTTTATACACAACAAGAAAAAAGGGGTAAAATAATGAAACTAAGCTTTGATTATAAAGGTATAAAAGTAACTTATTACTTAACTTACAAGAAAGCCAAAGCCATTTCTATTAAAGTTACAGAAGAAGGGCGTGTAAATGTCATTGCACCTCTAGGAACGTCAGTTTTTTCTGTAATGGATAAAGTAAAAGGCAACGCACCTTGGATTATTAATGAAATATATGCTAAGAAAAATGTAGGTGAAGGCGTACATACAAATGTGCATGAGAATACAACAAATGTATCTAAAGCAGAAATCAAGTTATTAGAGCAATATATGTATTCGGGTAAAAACTATAAACTTGAAATTGTATCTAATGCTGAAGCTGAAAACATTAAAGTAAAAATGGTAAGAGGTAAGTTTGTGGTTGAAACTGCAACAGACTCTACAGTTGAAATTAGAAATGCGCTTGTAGAATGGTATAAGCAAAAAGTAAAAGCAAAAATTAAAGAACGTTACAAAGAGTATGGTAGCTTATTTGGAACAATTCCAGCAGAGATTGAACTTACAGATGACAATAGTGTTTTATTTAAGGCAGATGCAAATGTAACAACTGCTAATGCAAAAATGGGTATCTTACCAGGTGAAGTTATTGATTATGTATTAGTAAGTAGCTTATGCCGTATTAATGGTATGACAGAAGAGGATACAGTAAAAACATTATTTGAAGAAATTATCCCAAATTATGAAAAGAGCAAACAATGGCTTGAGGAAAATAAAGCACAATTAGCTTTATAATTCAAGCAATTGTTGATAGGTTTGGAGATAGAGCTTTAAATTAAAAGTATAGTATTTAGGATGAAAATAAACGAGAGGCGAATCCTTTGCCTCTCGTTTATTTTGTGTATAAGATTTCTAGATTTCCAGCATTACAGATATGTTTTGTTAAAGGTGGAACTTAATTGGTAGTCATAATTTTTTTAGAAGAAAATCAAGGTGTTTTAGAAAGAAAAGTATATTAAAAATAACAAGGAAAGAGGGTGAAAACATAAGATTTTTAAATGGAAAAATAAAAAGGCTCATTGTAAAATCAAATTGAACTAAATAAAAAAGCCCATAGTGACTTTTCTGTGTTAAGCTAAAGTTACCACACAAAAACTTAACAGAAAGGATAATCACTATGGACTACCCTAATCATACTACAAATTCTCGT
>JAGAVZ010000173.1 GCA_017941635.1 Cellulosilyticum sp. | reverse complement strand
TTTTGACAACTTATCTTCAGAAAACACCTGAGTTATATGATAAGAAAAAGATTCATATATTTATGATTTTACAAGACTTCTTATGGAGCGTATGGACCATGGCGAAAGAGGAACGCGGTGAATTTTTTGGGGATTATGGTATAAGACGCTATGAACGTGCTCGAAATTTAATAAAGGAGTATAAGAGAAATTATGCGTAATAAAAATAGTATTTTGATAGAAGGTATGAAAATAGATTTTAGTTTAATATATGTACCATTAGTAAGTATTTTAGTAATTTCAGGCATATTATTAGCTTTTCCAGAGCAAGGTACAAAGTATCTAAATGGTATTCGTAATTTTTTGGGGAATGAGTTAGGGTTTGTATACATACTAGCTGGATTAGGTATTTTCTTGATTTCCATGGGACTTGCTTTTTCAAAGTATGGTAGTATTAAACTTGGGACAATAGAAAAACCAAGATTCTCAACTTTTTCTTGGGGTGCTATGATTTTCACTTCCACTATGGCAGCAGATATTCTTTTTTATTCGCTCATTGAGTGGGCATACTATTATCAAGAAGCACCTTTTGCAATGAGTCAAATGGATTTAGGAAGAAAGCAGGATTGGGCCTCAACTTACCCACTTTTTCACTGGGGACCTATTCCTTGGTCTATTTACATTTTGCCAGCAGTAGCTTACGCCTATATGTTCTTTGTAAAAGGAAGAAACAGGCAGCGTATGTCAGAAGCTTGTAGACCGCTATTAGGTAAAAAAGTGGATGGTATATTGGGAAAATGTATTGATTTATTTGCCATTATTGGTTTATTAGCAGGAACAACTACCACCTTTTCTTTAACTGCACCTCTATTTTCGGAGTTAATCTCACAGCTTACAGGGATAGCGCCTGGTAAACATTTAAGTGTTATAGTACTTATTGCGATTATGTTTGTATTCACTATGGCTGTTGTAATGGGGCTTAAGGGGATTGCAAAAGTGGCAAGTGGATGTGTATATTTCTTTGGGGCATTACTATTACTCTTTTTCATAGGTGGACCTTCACGTTATATTATTGAAACAGGGGTAAGTGCCATAGGCAATATGGTGCAAAACTTCTTTAGTATGGCAACTTGGATGGATCCATTACGTCTCTCAGGGGATGGACATTCTGGCTTCCCACAAAATTGGACGATATTTTATTGGTCATACTGGATTGCTTGGTCAGTGGCGACACCATTCTTTATCGGAAAAATCTCAGAGGGAAGAACCATTAAGCAAACCATTATAGGAGCCAATATTGCAGGGCTTTCTTCTACATTTCTTTCGTTCATTGTATTTGGCGGCTTTGGATTATATCAACAAGTTTCAGGAAACTTAGATATAGTAGGGGCATTGCAACAAGGAGAGACAGCTAGTAATGTAATTGTAAGTATTTTTACGTGCTTACCATTACCACGTATGGGGATGATTATTTTCATCATTGCCATGGTTTTATTCTATGCATCCACCTTTGATGCGCTAACACTTGTTATTTCGCAGTATTGTTATAAGCAACTAAATGACGGAGAGGAAACAAGTAAGGGGTTACGTGTATTTTGGTCTGTCGCTTTTATTGTGATGCCCATTGCATTTGTCCTTATAGAAAGTGATTTGCAACTTTTACAAGCACTTTCTATCTGTGCAGCATTTCCGCTTCTAATCATACTATTAATCATTATCTTTAGTTTTTTAAAGATGCTTCGTGAGACACAAGAATAAGTTAGGTATAAGAGAGGAAAAAATAATGAATGCCATTATATTAGCAGCAGGATTAGGTTCACGTTTTAAAGAAGTTACAAAGACAAAGCATAAGGCACTCTTACCAATCGGTAATGTGCCCAATATCGAACGCAATATACAGTATTTACAAGCCTTTGGAATTAAAGAAATTTATATTGTAGTAGGCTATTTAAGTGAGCAATTTGAATATCTTAAAGAGCAGTACGAAGGGGTTGAGCTTATTATGAACCCTCATTATAGAGAATATAATAGTATTTATACGTTTAGTAAGGTACTAGAGGTATTTGGAGATAGTTATGTAATGGATGCCGATGTGGTATTATTTAAAAATATCTTCAAAAAACATAGTAAGAGTACATATTATACCGTTCAACGCACAACTCAGGAAGTAGAATGGATTCCTATGACAAATGCCGAGGGAAGAGTAATGGAAATGAATATAAGTAATGAGGAGTTACCTTCTATGCTAGGTATTTCTTATTGGAGCAAAGAAGATGCCAAAATAATTCAAAGTGCTTACAAGGCGTATATGAATCCAGAACAACTTAGTAATAGCAAATTGTATTGGGATAATATTCCTGTGGCACTTTTATCTCATATGGATGTGACGACCTATGAAGTAGAAAGTCAATGGGTAGATGAAATGGATACGGTAGAAAACTATAAGAATATCCTTGAAAAACATAGAGCAGTTCTAAAGGAAAAATAATGAAATGACAAAAATAGTCTTAGATGTTAGTCTAAGGCTATTTTTTTGCGTGCGCCCAGCATGGGCGCAATCTAACGGGTGGAAGTCCCGAATGCGGGTTAGTAGTGCCAAGCATATAGCCAAGGGCAAGGGTGTCCACCGTGAGGTGGAATCTGAAGGAAGCCGGAGGCAAACTTCTGGTCTGACGAAC
>JAGAVZ010000172.1 GCA_017941635.1 Cellulosilyticum sp. | reverse complement strand
GTAAATATAAAAAATGTAGAAGCAATATTTAAGGATTGTGCTGATATTGTAAAAAGAGAGATAAAAGTAAGTTGTGAGAAGCCATTTCGTATTTATGGTGTTTACACAGATGGATTAATTAATAGGGAGATATTAGAGAATTTTTTGCTTAAAAACTTATTTAATTATAAAAATTTAGAGGGGCAAATCAAAGATACAGAGAGTGAACGTACTCAACTTATCATGCAACATTTTTCTTCTACGTTTGATGTAAAAGAGACAGATAAGATGAATGATCTAATAAAATCCATATTATCAGGCGATAGTGCAATTTTTGTGGAGGGTTGCAAAAAGGGATTAATTATTGCAACGAGATCATGGGCGGCAAGAGGTGTAAGTGAACCACAAACAGAAAGTGTGGTTCGTGGACCTAGGGAAGGTTTTACAGAAACTATTCGTTTTAATACGGTTTTGGTGCGTAGAAGAATTAGAGATACAAAGCTTAAATTTAAGGCAATTAGTTATGGTACGAGGAGCAAGACAGATGTAGTGATTGCCTATATTGAAGATATTGCTAAGCCAGAGCTTGTTGAAGAGGTTATGACTAGGTTGAATAAGTATGTTATAGATGCAGTTTTGGATAGCGGATATATTGAGCAATTAATTGAAGATAGTTGGAAGAGTCCTTTTCCACAAACACAAGCCACCGAAAGACCTGATAAGTTCGCAGCTAGTTTACTAGAAGGGAAGGTTGGTATATTAGTAGACACTTCACCTTTTGGGATTATTGTACCGGCAACATTAAATTCATTTTATCAAGCATCTGAGGATTACTATCAAAGATGGCAAATTATGAGTTTTACACGTATTTTAAGATATCTAGTATCATTTTTATCCTTTACGTTACCAGGCTTATATGTTGCAGTTTTAAATTTTCATCCAGAAATTTTACCAACACCATTTGCTATATCTATAGCTGCCTCGCGGGAAGGGATTACTTTTTCAACGGTTACGGAAATTGTTTTGATGGAAATTGTATTTGAACTATTTAGAGAAGCAGGTATACGTGCACCTGGAGCTATTGGGCATGTTATATCGCTTGTTGGTGGATTGGTAATTGGTCAAGCATTAGTGGATTCAAATATCATAAGTCCTATGATTTTAATCATTATTGCATTCACAGCAATATGTACATTTGCAATACCAGATTATAATTTGACATCTGCCTTTAGATTAGTAAGATATCTCTTTATTATCACATCTGCGATGTTTGGATTATATGGATTTTTGATTGCATGGTTACTAATGTTAGCACATCTATCCTCATTAGAGAGCTTTAAAATACCATATTTAGCACCATACAATATATCTGATCAAAACAGAGCAACAGATTTAAAAGATACAATTTTAAGATTTCCAACCTTTATGCAGACTACAAGACCAATTTTTGCACGCTCTATGCAAAGAATACGACTTAGATTAAAAAATAAGCCAAATTCAGGAGATGTACCACCAGATAGTCCGCAAAAAACAAAATAAGAATTAACCAAAAAGTAGGGACGGTTCTGCTCTAATATATAGGGACGGTTCTGCCCAATATAAAAATATATTAGGAGAGATGCCGAATGTTTTCGCATAATGGAAAGATATCAACTAGACAAGTAACAATACTTCTAATATTACAAATGTTTAATATGAATATGCTGATTATGCCTAGAGTAAGTACTAATTATTTAGGTAGAAATGGCTATGTAGCCTCTATTTTAGCTATTTTATTGGGACTAGTATATGTGTTTTTTATCACATCATTAACAACAAGTTTTCCAGGATTAACTTTTGTGGAAATAGTTAATAGTGTATTACCAAATTGGATTGCAAATGTTTTAGTGTTGTTATTATCAATAAAATTAATTCTCAGTGCTGGATTGGAGCTTAGGTTATTTGGAGAAATGATCGCTCAAATTATGCTTCCTAAGACGCCAATGTCAGTTATTATGATTGCACTTATTTTAACAGCAGGATATTTAGTAAAATCAGGTGCTGAAGCTACTGCAAGAATGGGAGAACTATTGATTTTATTTATAGGCGTTCCGTTAGTTATTGCACTTTTAGCACTAATTTTTAATTCAAGTTATGGGGATTTATTACCCTTTTTTAGAGTGGAGCCAATGGAAGTAGCAGTAGGGACGGTTCTGACTAGCGTAATGTTTGTGCCGTTAGAAATATTGTTGATGTTAAATGGCTTAATGAAGGATCCGTCAAAGTCAAAATTAGCAGGGAGATCAGCAGTTATAACGATTGGACTTATTCAAGGGTTGATTACATTATTATGTGTTGCTCAAAATGGATTAGATGAAACACAAAGTCAGATTTGGCCAGTTATTGTGTTAATGAAAAGTATAGGGATGAGTGACGCGACTGTGGAAAATCAAGAAGCCTTGATGCTAATTGTTTGGATTTTTAGTGTTTATATGTATGTGAGTATTAGCCTTTATATTATTAGTTTAATTGGAAGTAGAAACTGTAATTTTAAAAGAGAGAATATTTTTGTATGGCCTATTATACCAATTATTTTATTTGTCGCATTATATCCTAATGATTTAGGTGTGGTATACAACTATTATTTAAAATTCGAATATTATTTTGGATTATGTTTTATACTTCCCATTCCATTCATTTTATTATTAATAGCTAAAATAAGGGGTGTGGGAAATGATTAAAAAGAAGGTTTTGATGACAGGACTATTAGTTGGAATAATGTTTATTTTAACAGGATGTTGGGATAGCACAGAGCTCAATGATAGGCATATTGTTTTAGAATTAGCAGTAGATAAAGCTGAAGACAAAGATATAACGAAAAAGGTTGGACAGGAAGATTATTATGAAATTACCTATACTATCCCTGATATAAAAAAGTTGTCTGGTAAAGAAAGTTTGTCAGATGATGTAAAGACGGCTATGGTCACAATAAGTCCAACATTTGCAGATAGTGTGGATGAGTTGCAGGTGAAAACACAAAATGCAGTTACCTTTAGCCATTTAAAAGCAGTTGTTTTAGGGGAGGAGTTAATGCGGGATAAGAATTTGTTTGAAAATGCTATTAACAGTATGGCTAGAAATACAGAATTTAGTAGGGGGACTAATATATTAGCTGTGAAAGGTAAAGCAAGTGAAATTACCAAAGGAGAAAATTATCAGAATCCCATTTTAGGTCTTTATATCATGAGATATTTTAATAATAAAGAAAAAGATGGCGGCAATGCAAAACAACAAACATTAGGAAATATGCTCAAAGAAATGCAAAATACTGGAGTGACCACAATGCCAATCATATCATCAGGGGAAGAAGGTACCGTTATTATCGGAGGAGCAGCAGTTATTAAAGATTATGAACTGGTAGGATGGTTAACTGAAGATGAAGTAAGAGGCATGAGCTTAATTAATGGTGAAGTAGAAGGAATGCCAATTATTATAGAACATGAAGGCGAATATTTGACCTATACTATAAGAAAAAAAGAATCAAAAATAGAATTTATGGATGAAGGACATGTAGTAGCTCGCATTAATATCCTATTAAGAGGAAATATTACAGAAGGCTTATCGGCATTAAATAATAAGATATTTGATAAAAAAGATATACACGCTATCGAAGTGGTATTATCTAATAAGATTAATGAACGAGTTAGAGATGTTATAAATAAAGAGGAAGCGTTAGGAGCAGATTTTTTAAAGATTGGTCTAGACTTATATAGAAAGAAACCTGATTTATGGAATAAGTATAAAGACAGCCGAGAAAATTTAGAAATAGAGTTTTCAACTAATGTTATAGTAGAAAATACAGGTGTTATAGAATAATTAAACAGGACGGTTCTGGATTATAACCCAGAACCGTCCCTGTTTAATTTTGCAAAAGAATAAAGATGGATGTATAAAATCTGTGGAAAAGGCAATGATTAGATAACGCTAATTATAAAAAATGAAAGGAGGATGACTATGCCTAGGTGCGCAAGAGAAAAGATTGAAAATGGAATATATCATATATGCATAAGAGGAAATAATAAACAGGATATTTTTTTAGATGATAAAGATAGAGAAGAATATCTAGCACGTCTTCGTCATTACAAAGAAAGATATAAGGTAAAGATTTATGCATATTGTTTAATGACTAATCATGTTCATTTATTAATTTATGATAATGCTCAGGATATATCAAAATTTATGCAAGGATTGAGCTTGAGTTATGTTATTTATTTTAATCATCGATATGGCAGAGTGGGGCACTTATTTCAAGATCGATTTACAAGTGTTTTGATAAAAGATGATAAACAAATCTTATGTGCGTCTAAGTATATTCATTGTAATCCTATTAAAGCGAATATGGTAACAAAGTTAGATAAGTATAGGTGGAGTAGTTATATGGCTTATTTACAGGGGGAAGATCAATTGAGCATTGTTGATATTGAGTTTTTGTGCCAGCTTAGTTCACAAAACCAAGAAGCAGGAAGAAAGGCGTATATTCAATATGTTAATCAGAGTGATGAGAACGATAATAATGAAGTAGCAAGTACTAAAGACGTAGTTGGAAATAAGTCATTTATTTTAAAAGGGATTAAGAGATTAGCTTATAAGGAGATTTATAATGTCCTATATAGAAAGTGGAAACAAGGAAAAAGTAAAAAAGTTGCGTCTAAGTACTATTTTCAAAGAGATGAGGCAAATATATATTTGCTAGGTTTAATTAGTAGATTATCTGGCGTACAATTAGCGAAAAAATTGAGGATTAGTGTATCTAGTATATATAAGAATACCAAATTAGTTGTAGATAAGATGGTAAAGAATAATTTATTTTGCCAGGAAATAGATAAGATAGTAATTGATTTATAAAACTGAATATAAAGAAAACTAAGTGGCAATACTCAAGTAGAAATGAATTTTAGGAGGGATAAAAATGATTGAAATATTAAAAGGTGAAGAGAATCAACATAATAGACTGACATTGTTAGCAATGATAGTATTAGGTGTTTTTTTGATATTAGTATCTAATATTTTAATAATAAAGTCTAAAGAGGAAACAGATTTACTTTCCAAGCAGGTATTAAGATTTCATGTGGTAGCAAATAGTGATACAACAGAAGATCAGCTATTAAAACAAAAAGTTAAAGATGAAATTATTGAATATATTGAACCGCTTATGTCAGAGAGTAAAAGTTTAGATGAAACACGCAAAATATTAAGTGAGGCACTACCTGAAATTGAGAAAATTACTAAAGAAACAATTGAAACATGGGGAAAGGATTATAGGGTTCATGTTACAATAGATGAGGCAAACTTTCCAACTAAATCATACGGTGATATTATTTTGCCAGCAGGTGAATATGAAGCGTGTAGGATTATCATAGGAGAAGGAAGGGGAGAGAACTGGTGGTGTGTAATGTATCCACCACTATGTTACATAGATGCAGCATCAGGAGTGGTACCTTTGGAGGGTAAAGAACAGTTACAACAAGAGTTAACAGAGGAGCAGTACAAACTAGTAGAATCAAATAATCAAGAGAGAAAATATCAAGTTAAATTTAAGATAGTTGATACAATTAATTCAATCTTTTGTAAAGATAATTATAAAACAAAAAGATAGAGCACGATGTCTATAATGACATCGTATTTTTTATGCTATAAAACAAGAACCGTCCCTGAATTTAGACAGAACCGTCCCGTATAGAAGATGGATAGAATTCTTGGGATTGGGGGAGTTGAATATTATGGAGTTAAGTAATAAAATATAGTAAGAGAATAATATTTGAGGAATATTATAAGAAAGAGATGTAATAAATTTAGGAGGCATGAAATGAAAAAAAGTGTTTTAGTGTTATTTGGAGGGCGTTCATCGGAACACGAAGTATCTCTAAAATCAGCAACTACTATTTTGAATAATATGGATAGAGATAAATATGAGGTACATCCAGTAGGAATTACTAAAGAAGGAAAATGGTTATTATACACAGGAAAAGATTTTGATTTAACTAAGAATGGATGGCAAAAAAATGGTGTTCCTGCAATTCTGAGCCCAGATTCAACACATAAAGCATTAATGATTTGCAGACCAAATCAAGAGGTTATTAAGATTGAGATTGATGTGGTATTTCCAGTATTACATGGGAAGAATGGCGAAGATGGAACAATCCAAGGTCTGTGTCAATTAGCTCAAATTCCATTTGTTGGTTGTGGTGTTCTTGCTTCAGCTGTATCAATGGATAAGGCTTTTACAAAAATTGCAGTATCAACTAAAAATGTGCCTCAAGCAAAATATGTGATTGTTAAAGAAAAAGAACTTCAAGATGCTGAAGCGGTTTTAAATAAAATTGAAGCAGCATTTGATTATCCATACTTCATTAAACCGGCTAATGCAGGATCTTCAGTTGGTATTTCTAAGGCTAAAAATAGAGAAGAGTTATTAGCAGGTATCAAAACTGCTTTGGAGCAAGATACTAAGGTGCTTGTAGAAGAAACAATTGTTGGTCGTGAAGTGGAAACAGCTGTTATGGGTAATGGTGATATTACTGTATCAGGTGTAGGTGAAATTCTTGCAGCAGCAGAGTTCTATGATTTTGATGCGAAGTATAATAATAGTGAATCAAAAACAGTTGTAAATGCTGATTTACCAGCAGAAACAAAAGAAAAAATTAGAGGATACGCAAGAGATGTATTTGATGCAGTTGAAGGAAAAGGTCTATCTAGAATTGATTTCTTCGTAAAAGAAGATGGTGGTATCATCTTCAATGAAATTAATACATTACCTGGATTTACACCAATTAGTATGTATCCAATGTTATTCAAAGAAACTGGCTTATCAGTAACAGAAATCGTAACAAATTTAATTGAATTAGCAAGTTTATAATAGAAATTAATTTAAGTAATAAGGGTATCTAATGAATTAAAGAATTAGATATCCTTATTCCGTTAACAGAAATTATTAGGAGAACTAAAATGAAAGATGTTCAAGTAAGAGTATATGATAAACAAATCTATACAACACATTCAGATGAAACAGAAAATACTTTTAAAGGCACAATGGCTATAAAAGATAATGATATTTATATTTTGTATAAAGATGAAACAACACAGACTAAGACAACGGTAAAAGTGGTAGAACAAGGTGTATCCATCAAGCGTTCAGGTAGTTTAAATGGGCATTTACAGTTTTATAAAAATGAAATTAAAAGAAGTTCTTATGGGACACCATTTGGTAATATGCTCATCGATATTAAAACTCAAAATGTAGAAGTTTATTTACTTGAAAAGGGTGTAAAAATTTATATTGAATACAGTATAATAATGAATGAAGAGAAAGTTAGTGACAATATCTTTATGATTATGGCAAACTAGTACAGAGGAATTAAAGAGGAGGATACAATGGGGACAATTAAAAAAGCGATTATACCAGCGGCTGGACTGGGAACAAGATTTTTACCAGCAACAAAAGCACAACCAAAAGAAATGCTACCAATTGTAGATAAACCTACAATTCAATATATTGTAGAAGAGGCAGTAGCATCAGGGATTGAAGATATTATTATTGTAACGGGAAGAACAAAAAAAGCAATTGAGGATCATTTTGATAAATCAGTAGAACTAGAAATGGAACTTGAAAAGCATGGAAAAGATGAGTTATTAGAAATCGCACGTTCAGTATCTGAAATCGCTAACATCTATTACATCCGTCAAAAAGAACCAAAAGGTTTAGGACATGCTGTATTAACAGCAAAAACATTTATCGGAGATGAGCCATTTGCTGTATTACTAGGCGATGATGTTATTGATGCAGAAAAACCTGCTTTAAAACAAATGATTGAAGTATATGATAAATATCAATCCTCTGTTTTAGGTGTACAAACAGTAGATATGAAAGATGTTAACAAATATGGAATCATTGCAGGGACACAATTAGAAAGACAAGTTTATGAAGTAAAAGATATGGTTGAAAAACCACCAATGAGTCAGGCGCCTAGCAATGTTGCTGTTTTGGGAAGATACATTATCACACCAGAAATCTTCGAATTCCTAGAAAAACAAGAAATAGGAGCAGGTGGAGAAATCCAATTAACAGATGCACTCAACAAATTAGCAAAAGTACAACCAATGTATGCTTATGATTTCGTGGGAAGACGTTATGATGTAGGAAATAAAATGGGGTTCCTACAAGCAACAGTAGAGTTTGCGCTTAAACGTCCAGAGTTAAGAGAAGAATTTGAGGCTTATTTAAAAGATATTATCACTAAATTTTAATAAAAAACGCTACATTTCGGTGTGGCGTTTTTTTATTTACTAGATACATGACCAGAACCGTCCCCAACACTATGCCAGAACCGTCCCTAACACTAGCTTGAAATTATCCAGAACCGTCCCTCATATATAAGCAGAACCGTCCCTATAAAGGATTAAAAAAATGGGTCGATATACAAGTTAAGGTTATTAATATTTAGGAGGCAATTTGATGAGAAAAAAAGGGTATTTAGCAGGGAGTTTGCTGTTGGCATTGACCATGAATACTTCTGCATTCGCGAATGTTAGTCCATATTTGACACAAGAGGAGTATCGAGATGTAGTAAATGATAATTACTATGAGGATAGAGGTATTGTGGTTGAGAACCGTCCCTCTCTTGGATACTTAGTGTACAAGAATGGTTATGGTCAGGAGATTACGGCGGCGTATTATCCGTATGAGGTGCAGGTTGAGAAGCAGCCGTACTATGAGGAAGAGGATAGAATTGGTTATTTAGATGAGATGTTTCCTAACTTTACATATGACCCGAGAGATACTGATATTTCCAATATTAAACCTGGAGATTGCATTTATCTTAGAATGAATAAGGATAATAATATTACTTATATTAGTGCGTATAATGATTATGTTATGAGATATGGTAAGATTATTTCTTTTGATTTTAATACTGGGACAACTTTATCATTGCAGCTTCAAGATGATAAGGGTAATGTTTATTATTATGAAATTGATGCAACAACGCCTATTACTAAGGGGAGCAAACTGATTAATGCGAGTGCCATGAAGGTTGGTGACTGGGCAAAATTATTAGTTTGTGAAAAGATTTTAGGTGAGGGGATTATCGATGAGGAAGTCCTTGAAATTGTTGTGGATAATGATACGAGAGTGATTTCGAATCTTTATCGTGGACAGGTTACTTCTGTTGATACATATAAAAAACTTATAAATATAAAGAATGCACAGACATTAGGTAAATCAGCTTGGACAACCTATAAAAGTTTAGTAAGAGTGGGGATAGATGCAAATACTGCAGAGGCTTATTATAATGGCAATAGGATTTCTGCTGATTATATGAACCGATATATGAAAAACTCAGATGGCTATGTCTATATTGCTGCTGAATCATATAAAGGCAGTGAAAATGCAGTAAAATTGAATTTCCAAGGTGCATATCAAAAAACATTACCGCCATCACAGGTTATTTCTGCTACAGCTAACAGTGTAAAACTTCTTTCAGGCGAAACAATTACAATTAGTAATGATTCGATTGTTGTTCGTGATAAGAGATTGGTAGGCGCACCAAATATTATGGTGGGTGATACCCTTCAAGCTGTTCTTACAGGCGAAAATAATTTAGCAGTAGGTCGTGTAACAAGTACGCCTACAGAAACGGGTACGCTGCAAGTTTATAGAGGTAGAATTAAGAAAATCACAACAGGAGAATCCTTCAAAGTTGAGACTTTCTCATTGTTACAAGATAACATATGGTATTACCATCCAACACCTCAAACCTTCACAATTGATATGAATACAAAATTCTATAGTACAGAAGGTCTTGTCACAGGTGGCATTGACAAGTTTGTGGCACATGGAGCAGAAAGTAATATTGGAAATGTATTTACAATCATTGCAATGGGGGATCAAGTACATGCAGTTGTAGATATGCCATATACCTTAGAAGCAACTAGAGGTGAAATCTATGCCATTGATGGTGAAAATATTCAAATTAAAGATGTTTACTACTATGATCCAAAGAAAAATAACTGGAGCGAGTACAGTCAAAAGAATCTAGGTGGAACGATTACACTTGGTGCAAATACAATGATTATTAAAAACGGAAAAGTTGTTCCAGCAAGCAAGTTAGAAGTAGGCGATACAGTAAGTGCAATGGTAGATGCAAACTTCAAAACAGCTAAAGGAACAGTTACAGGTTATATTATTTACGTAGAAAATTAGGAGGGTAATATGAAAAAATTAGCGACAATTGCACTTTGTTTAGCTCTATTTGCATCCTCCACTTATGCAGCAGAAGGAGAAATGGGCTGCTTTGGAGGGATTAGTACAGGGATTAAAATGGAAACCCTTACAGCTTTAGCACAGTCTAAACAAAAAGCACCATCTAAATATACTTTACCGTATAAAGAAAATATCTATTTATCAGGACAAGCTGAGACAGTAGAGGGAACAATAGAAATCAAACCAGGAAAAGGTGTTGATAAAGAAGATGGTGAAGGAACATACACAGAAACTTACAAAATGTTAGCGCAAAATAGCACTGGAACATGTAAGGTAAATAGAACAGTTACTTTTTCTGTACAGTACATATACGATAAAAATTTAAAACAAACCACCAAAAATACAACGATTAAAAAATGGTCTGAAATTATCACAGTCAATGGGAAAGCATACACACTAGATAGTAGTCAATCTAATTTTTCAAAAAGTATCTTAGAAGACCATACACCAGGAGTGACTTATTATAGAGGAGATATACATTACAATGCAGTCTACAAAGCAGCAGATGGTAATGGACAAAATATTTCTATCTCAGTCAATTCGCCAATCTATGGCTATGATCAAGCATATGCTAAATGTGAAACACAACAAAGAACCATTACGATAGATTTAGGTAATGGAGAAGGCTACGCAATAGAGGAAACACCAACATTCAATGTCTATCGAGATATTGAATATGGAGCGAATGAACCAACAGCCATCAGCATGGCAGGTAACTATAAGGAAATTATGAGAGGTGAGGGGGCATTAAGCTACAGTATCTTACAAGGTAGCCCAAGCTTATATGAAGATGATGCAGCAGGGATGGTAGGGGTATCAAATAGCCCATCAGTAGAGCAGTTATCTTACCCAACTACGCTCAATCTTGCAGGGCATCCAGCTGAAACACAAATCAAAAAGATGTACAGCATGAAAATCTTCTCTCAAAATGCATCCACCTTCTCAACAAATGCAGTAGTAACGAAAAAAGACTATGTCACAATGCTTGTAAAAGCGTTACAACTAGAATTACCAGAAGAAGAAAAAACAAATAAACGTTCATCTAAAAAGAAAGACGAAGTGGTAAATCCATTTACAGACCTAGCAAAAACAGATGCAAGCTATAGATATATTATGGCAGCATATAATGCAGGTTTAGTTGATGGAGGATATTTCAATGGAAATTCATATTTAACAAGAGAAATGATGTATGTCATCAACATGCGCGCAATCGGCTTGCAAAGATTAGGACTAGCTACAGGAGATACTTACACAGCATTCGTAGACGATAACCTTATCGGAAACTGGGCAAAATCCTCAATCTACGCAGCAGCCAAACTAGGAATCGTTACATCAAACAATGGTTACGTTTATCCAAAGAAAAATGTAACCTATGCAGAATGCGCAACATTCCTAGACCAATTTATTAACTACCTAAGATACGACCTCCAGAAAGACTACATCGATAAAATGCTCATCTAAAAGAGGGGACGGTTCTGGATAAGTATCGTTTAGAATCAGAAACATAGAGACAATTCTGATTATACGCTGTTTGGACTCTGATTATGGTGCAGATATATAACATATATACAAGGCACATTTAGGGCACAAAAAATAAAGTAGAAACCGTTCTGGGAAAGAACATTAAAAAAGAGTAGAAAAGTTAATTATATCAAATAAAAAGTACCCGTAGTAGGAAATGATGTACTCCCAATAAGTTAGCGTTTTAGGCCTAACTTATTGAAGGAGTTCAAATAAATCTTACTACGGGTACTTTTTTATTAGGACAAATTCATATTACCTTGTAATTTCATCAAGTGTTTTGAGAAGTTCTTCAGGAGTCATTGTGTTTGGCACATTGATTCTTTTTAATTTTGGTGGATTAAAGGCAGCATCATTTGGTAATATTCCTTTTTTGGCAAGGTTGATGATTTGGAAATCGAATCCGAGCTCATTGAGGATTTTTACAGTATGTCTATTATGTCTAAACTGAGGATATGCCAATACAGATACATCTCTAGTGCCTAAATATTTTTCAATAATGCCTTTTGCGTGTGAAGCATGATATCTTGCATCTTTTAATGAAAGATAAGGGAGTGGTGTATGGTCATATCCATGAGGTTGAATGTCAATTAATCCACTATCCTCCATCTCCTGAGCAGCAATCCAGCCAAAGTGTCTTTCGGTATTTTCTTCTTTCATATAATAAGGAGACACAAATAATGTGGCTTGAATATTATATTTTTTATAAATTGGATAAGCGTTTGTATAATTATTAAGGTAGCCATCATCCATCGTAATAAGGATTGGATGTTCTGGTAAAGTTACTAGCCCATCTACATAGTTTTTCAAATCATAAAAATTAATAGGAGTATAGCCATTTTCAATAAGGGCTTTCATCTGGCTATCAAAAACTTCTGTTTCCACATGGCTATTTTGATCTTCTGGTAAAACTTCATCTTCTACTGTGTGATACATCAAAATTGGAATATAAGTATCATCTGCTATTATTCCATTAGCATTTAAAGTTGTACTACTAGGAATACGCTGAGCACGTTCTACTGTATCAGTGTGATTTATTTCTAAATCAATCGCATAGATTTTATGTTCCATATCTTTTTTAGATTGTACAACTACACTTAAACGAGAAATACCATTTGTTCCATTTATTGGCTCAATAGCCACAGCAAATGGGTAAGCTAAATTAATATTTAAAAGCTCATTATTCCATTTAAAATAAACAGCATACGCATCAGATTTTGTTTCCAACAGAGGTAATAAATCTGAATCTGGATTTAATATTAGTTCTGTAGTATCTGTTATCACATCATAATCCTCAATAGGTTGATAAGGTGAAATCGAACATACCTCTTTATTTGTATCTGAGAGCCAAGGCTTTTCTAGTAATCTACTATAGATAGTATAGAATAGATAAAAATCAGAATCATTTCTGTTTAAGCTATATGCATCTGAAGAAGTAAAATCAGGTACAACATATGGAGAAAAGATTGTCTCAATAGCTGGATACTTAGTTGCAAGAAGATAATAGCTTGCTGTAATTTCTTTTGCAGCAGTTTGAACATTCTCACCATAAAAAAGTTTAATCTCATCACGAACGACTAAAGATTTCTTACCAGAAAAGTAATTGTAAATCTTACC
>JAGAVZ010000016.1 GCA_017941635.1 Cellulosilyticum sp. | reverse complement strand
TAACTTATCAACAACTGCCTCTTTGCAGTTGATGTTACAAGTACTATGAATATTATTTTCAGGTATGTTTAAAATATTAGAAATCTCATGAAGTGATTGTTTATTATCACCTGAAGCTATGAATATTTCAAAGCCGTTGCTTTTTAGATAATCCATCACATCATATGTATATTTGAAGAACAAACCGCCCGCAGTATATACGTGTGTAATTTTTCCACAGGAAGTATCAACTATTAATGCCACGCCACTAACTATCTTAACATCTTTAGTTAATAGTATTTCATAGGTCTCCAGAATATCCTTAACTAAAACATCATCCCAGAGAATATCCAGAAGTTTTTCACGAGATATGTTTATTTGTGAATAAGCAATTTCAAAAGAAGATGGAAAGTTTAACATATACTCCCTAATGGACATATCAGCAAAATCATAGAACTTTTCAGCAGGTGTTTGGAATACAACTATAATATTGTTAATATTTTTGTTAGCTATACCTATAGTATCTGTACTAAAAAATAATTTATTCATAGAAATATCTTTTATAACAGTTTTACGTTGAAGGATAGTACCTGCATTATCAAAAACTATAGCTTTCATAATAGCACTTTTAATTTTAATAAAAAGAAAAAAGGAAGGTGAAAGGAGAATTATTCTAAACTTACTGCATCTACTCCTTCAATGTATAACATTTTATCATATGTAAATACTTTTGAAGGACATATTCTTTCACATCTTAAACATGCACTACCGTTACAGTAATCAGAACGTATGGTTACCACACCATCTTCTACTTTTAGAGCATCTTCTGGACATTCATTTGCACATGCTTGACAACTGATACATCCTTCGATTTCTGCTTTAAGTTTTGTTCCAACTTCTTCAATAATGGATAAACCATTTCTACCAATATCTGGAATATCACTTTCATAAATTCTGTGGATTTCTGGGTCTTCTTCCAATTCTGGCAAGTTACCGTAACCATAACTTTCTAACCATTCATCATATTTCCATAATGGCATGTTTTGTTCACATACTGCTAGTTCTAATCCGTATATTTTTTCAAATATTTCTGAAGTAGCAAGTGTTATATGGTTACCTTGCATACCGTCAGCAACTTCTTGTAGTTCTTGTAATAAGTCAGGGTTTTCTACAATATCCCTAGCCATAGCCAATGAAGTGTTACCTATTTGGTAAATATCCCATGAACATGCAGGAATTTGACCTACTGTTAATGATTTGAGAGGGTCTACATAGAACCCTGAAGCTCCTGCCATATAAACAGCGTCAATATCTTCCAAATCAATACCTGCTTCTACACATAAAGTTATGTGAGCTGCTCTGAAAGCACCTAATGCTTTACCAATTTCAGTCATGTCTTTTTCAGATAAATATACTCCATCTTCTAAGTTAATTTTATCATTAGGAGTTTTGATATCTGGGATAGAAATTAAATCTTGTTCTGTTCCTAAACTGTATGCTGAAATTACACCAGTACCTGTAATACCTTTTGCTTTAGTATCAGTAGTTCTTGCTTGTTTAACTTCACCAGAACTTACATCCATTAAATCTCCAGCTTCAACTTTTAAGTCTTTGTTAAGAACTTCCATTTGCCAGTCATCGCCTTGAGCAGTAACATCACAAATAGCACCAGGTGATGCTAACATACCACATTCAATAGCTTGTCCTTCCATAGCAGGACCTGCAGCAGCTGAACAAGAGAAAATTTCTCCATCAATTACCAATGCTATTTCTGCGTTTGTACCAAAGTCAGAAACTAAATAAATACCTTCCCTATTTACAACATCAGATTTAACTAACATTGCCAATGCATCTGCACCAATTTCGTGCTTAATTGCAGGAGGAATAAATACATCAGCATCAGGATTAATTTCTAAATCAACATCAGCTGGTTTAAGTATTTGGGAATTTCTTTTTGGAGGTTCAATTTGTAACCTTTCCATTGCATTGGTACCCCAGTATGCTAAATCCCTTATTTCAATATTTTGGAATAATGATAATTGTATAGGGTTACCACATACTGCAAAACGTTTAATTTTAGATTTATCTACACCTAATTGATCTACAACTTTGTTGACAGCTTCAATCATTAATTTATGTGCTTGATCTGCACCTACATTTACTGCAAAGTGTAAATGGTCCATTACATTAGCTCCAGGAAGAGGATGTCTTAATGTAACAGTTGTAGAAATTGTACTATTATCTGCCATGTCAATTGCTTGAGCACGAATACCACTAGTCCCGATATCCATAGCTATTGAATATTCTTCTG
>JAGAVZ010000171.1 GCA_017941635.1 Cellulosilyticum sp. | reverse complement strand
TAGGCCATAATCTACAATCTTCCCTTTTTTAAGCATAACATTATTTAAAATTCGAATAAGCCCACCACAGGCAATAACATTTTCCTCTTCCAAAATCGGCCTTATAATATTTCTTAGCGCATCGGATTGCAGTACAGAGTCTGCATCCATACAAATAAAATAAGGATATTGTGATACATTGATTCCCATATTTAAAGCATCCGCTTTACCACCATTATTTTTGCATATAAGCGTGATAGGCACTTTTTGTTCACAGGTCATATAAATAGCTTGTTCTTCTTCACAAAAAATTTTCTTTCTTATGGGCCTATATAACCGTTTCATATCAAAGTGCTCTACTAAATGCTCACTCATCCCATCTGTTGACCCATCATCTACTATGACTATTTCATATAAGGCATAATCTAGCTCTAGTAGAGACTTTACTGTATCAATAACCGTTAACCGTTCATTGTAAGCTGGTACAATAATAGAAACTGGTACATAGTGATCTTGCTCAATAAAGTTATAGAGTTTTTTCTTCTTCTTCTGCTGCTCATAGAGTGCAATAGAACCTATAGTAATAGATAAAAGTAAGAAAGTAGAATACCCTAATAAATAGATAACAAAAAATATATCTATGCCATAAAGAACATCTTTTATCCAATCCACCATTCCTATATAACCCTCCTCTCTTTCATATCCCTAAGCTGTCTCCTATAGGTAAGCATATCACAAGCATACTTATCTAACCCACTTTGCATAAGCTGCTCATAACTATACCCTTTATTGATTAGGCTCTCTGCTGCATTTAAACGTATATACCAATTAGATGAAGCTAAAGCTTCTGTCAACGCCTCATCCTTTTCATTTCCTTCATAACTCTCTAAAGCCATAGCTGCTACTGCTGCAAACTCCCATTTTTCTTCCTTTTTAGACTGTACATATTCAATCAAAGTCTCTCGAACTGGCAAGTAGTAATACTTCTTAAAGTAACGTATAAGGGCTAACCTAACTTCTTTATGCTGCTTTTCATCACACAGTAATTTGTATAATCCCTCCCAGTAAGCTTCATGACTAACATATTCTGCTGGCACCATCCTGAGATAATTAATCACAGCCGCTTGTATAGACCATGTAAATGCTTCTAAATCATCATAAAGGCTATCTGCTAACTTTTGATGATTACCTGTAAAGTTTAATAAATGATTTTGTATAAGTTTTCCATTATGCTGCCCCGTTCTCTTATCCATAATTTTTAATGCTTTCAAGGCATCTTCTTCTATGCCTAAACTCATTACAGCCTTAAAAGCATTGTCCCTTGCATAGATTGAATCCTCCCAGAGAAAAGTCATTAAAATTCTACTAAGTCTTGCTCTAGCTTCCTTAAGACTACAAGTATTCGTTTCAATCTTATGGTTTAAATCAAAAAAATAAACTAAATAGGCAAAATAAGCTTTTTTCTCAGCTTTTTTATCCCTATACAAGTAGGATAAGTCACTGATGACTTCTCCTATTAGAATCCAGTCTATACTTAACTTGGTAGCCTCCATATCCACTAATGCCTCATGAAAAGCCTTTAAATAGTCTGTATTTTTCAATCTTTTTATAAGCTTCGTTTTAAGAACCTGCCTCTTAGCCTCATCTTCCCTATAGATCTCATGGGTTAAAAGTTCTTTTAACACCTTCTTTTTATGATACAGAGCGCGAGGCTGAATCTTTGTATATAAATTAAAGATCATATTAAAAAGTATAATGCATAGGCACACATATATGTACAAAAAGGTCAGTCTTTCAATCATCCTCTACTTATCCTCCTCACGCCATAACTTCTGCATAGCAAAATAAGCTGGTTTAAGTCTTTCATGATAAGTGATACTACTATGCCATGCCTTTAACTTGAGTGGCTCCATAGCAATGGGTTCCGCTTCATACTTGGTACCTATTCCCAAGTACATCTCCTTAATACGTATTTCTTCCACACCATAATGCTCATAGTAATCATCATGAATCATCATCTCAGATGGGTTAGAAAAATTAAGGAGCTGCCAAGGTAACTTAATCTCTACATAATCCTCAC
>JAGAVZ010000170.1 GCA_017941635.1 Cellulosilyticum sp. | reverse complement strand
TTTTAGTGGTGATGGTAGAGCTGGCATGCTTATCCTTCTTCGAAATAATTAATAATCCACCAATAGATAAAATAGCAATAACAAAAATAATACTCCATGATACTAAACTAACTTCGCTTAATTTAGCAAAAATATTAGGCATAATAAAACCCCCTTCAAATATATTTAATTTGCTAGGGGGTACAAAGTGGCATAAAAATAACCACACGAATGTGTGGCAAAACTAATCGTATCGCACATTCGCTTCCTTGCTGCGGCATTATCCGTGGACAAGTTAAAGGGTCTGCACCATATGCACTCTCAGCTCGAAAGCTCCCCTAGCATCATATTTATTATTGAGCAAATTATAGCACCATAGGGATAAATAGTCAAATAATTATGATTAACTTAAATTATCCTTTTAAATGCGAGTGAGTTAAACCTAGTGAATTAATGGAATGAGTTCGGAAAGCGCAATTTATGGTAGGTACTTGACAAGGCTATGAGGGATGTTTATTCTTATAATAGATAATTAATACTGATAAACTAGTGATGACGAGAAATCAATAAGTGAGATTTGCTTTCAAGTAATTATAAAGAGAGGAAGCCCACCGGGTGAAAGGCTTCTAAAGCAAGCACATATTGTCCAAGCTCTAAGCTCTGCATGAAATCATAAGTGCAGCGGGAACTCCCGTTATAGAGAAACTTGAGATATTCATAACTTCTATTAAACTAATAATTGATAGACATGTTGTGATTAATTAGGGTGGTACCGCCGGATAGATAAAGGCCCCTATGCATATTTGATGCATGGGGCCTTTTTTGATGAAGTATCTGCTTGGAATAGACAATTGATGAAGTGATCATGAATAAAATAATAAAAGAAAAGGATGAAGTGCTATGTTAATGAGTAAGCTCCTAGGAGAAAGATTCAAAGAAAAACCAGGCGAAGCAACTAGTATTAGTCATATTTATTTATTAAGAGGTGGTTATGTAAGACAAGTAACAAATGGTATTTATTCTCTATTACCACCAGCAAAAAGAGTCGTATCTAAGATTGAAAATATCATTCGTCAAGAAATGGATGCTATTGATGGTCAAGAAGTTCTCTTTCCAGTGGCTTTACCAGGAGATCTTTGGAGAGAGTCAGGACGTTTTGATGCAGTAGGAAGTGAACTTGTTCGTTTCAAAGATAGAGGCGGCAAAGACATGGTATTAGGTATGACACATGAAGAGGCAGCTGTTCATTTAGCTAGAACAGAAGCTAAATCTTACAACAACTATCCATTTATGATTTATCAAATCCAAACTAAATTTAGAGATGAACCAAGAGCAAGAGGTGGTCTTATCCGTGTGCGTGAGTTCACAATGAAAGATGCTTACTCTTTCCACACTTCACAAGAAGACTTAGAAGCTTACTATGAACAATGCTTACAAGCATATCATAGAATATTTGCTAGAGCAGGTGTGCCAGAAACAGTATGTGTACAATCAGATACAGGTATGATGGGTGGTAAAGTAGCACATGAGTTCATGCTTCTTACAGATATCGGAGAAGATACAATCATTATTTGTGATAGCTGTGACTACCAATCTAATATGGAAGTTGCAACAGGTAAATTACCAGTAGCAACTACAGAGGAAGGTACTATTGAAGAAGTACACACACCAAATGCACATACCATTGAAGAAGTAGCAAATATGTTAGGCGTAACAGCTGACAAAACTTTAAAAGCTTGTGTATTTGAGATGGAAGGACATAAAGAACCTCTTATTGTATTTATTAGAGGAGATCTTCAAGTTAATGAAGCTAAATTACAAAAGGTAGTTAAAGCTACTATTACACCATTTGAGAAATACGAAGATACTCCAAATCTTTGTTTTGGATTTATGGGACCATACAATCTAGATGCAAGAGATGCAAAGATTATCTTTGATGAGTCACTTAGAAATGAGAAAAACCTTGTAGTAGGTGGCAATAAAAAAGACTATCATATTAAAGGTATTAGTATTTCAAGAGACATTAAAGATGCTGACTTCCATGATGTGGCAGAAGTATTAGAAGGTCAAGAATGTCCATGTTGCCATGGTAAATTACAATTTAAACGTGGTGTAGAAGTGGGAAATATATTCCAGCTTGGAACAAGATATTCTGAAAGTATGGGAATGACCTATATTGATTCAGATGGTAAAGCTAAAACACCTATTATGGGTTGCTATGGAATTGGTGTAGGTAGATTGCTTGCTTGTATTATCGAAGCGCGTCATGATGAATGGGGACCAATTTGGCCAATGTCAGTAGCACCATGGCAAGTGCATATCTGTGTACTTAAGAGTAAGAAAACAGATATGGATGCTATCGGAAATGAAATCTATAACAAACTTAGCAG
>JAGAVZ010000015.1 GCA_017941635.1 Cellulosilyticum sp. | reverse complement strand
TTTTCATATTGGATAGAGCTTGTATCTACTGAAATCTTTGCTGCATACTTCTTGAAGTTTTCAGGAAGTGCAGAAGAGTAAAGTACAGTAAGATTTGGTTCTGGTGAAGGACCCATATTTTCTAAAGTATGAAGGAAACGATAGTCGTTCTTTGTTACCATGTGACGTCCATCAACACCTATACCACCTAATGCTATAGTAACCCATGAAGGATCCCCTGAGAATAATTCATTGTAAGAAGTTATTCTTGCAAATTTAACCATTCTGCATTTCATTGTTAAATGGTCAATTAATTCTTGAGCTTCTTCTTCAGTAAGAACTCCATTATCAAGATCTCTTTGGATATAGATATCAAGGAAAGTAGATACACGTCCTATTGACATAGCTGCACCATTTTGTGTCTTGATTGCTGAAAGATATCCAAAGTATAACCATTGAACTGCTTCTTTAGCATTCTTTACTGGTTTTGAAATATCATATCCATAGCTTGCAGCCATTTTCTTCATTTCTCCAAGAGCTCTATGTTGTTCTGTAATTTCTTCTCTTAGACGAATAACCTCATCTGTCATAGTTCCATCGCCACAGTTGTTAAGGTCCTTAGCCTTTTCTTCCATAAGATAATCAATACCATAAAGAGCAACTCTTCTGTAGTCACCTACGATACGTCCACGTCCATAAGTATCAGGAAGTCCTGTTATGATATGGCTGCTACGAGCTTTTCTCATTTCTGGTGTATAAGCATCAAACACCCCTTGATTATGTGTCTTATGGTATTCAGTAAATATCTTGTGTAATTCTGGATTTGGTGTGTATCCATAGTTTTCACAAGATTGTTCAGCCATTTTAATACCGCCGTATGGCATGAAAGCTCTCTTAAGAGGCTTGTCTGTTTGAAGACCTACTACTCTTTCAAATTCTTTTAAAGATTCATCAATGTATCCAGGGCCATAAGCTGTAAGTCCAGAAACAACTTCTGTTTCCATATCAAGTACTCCGCCTTTAGCTCTTTCTTCTTTTTGCAATTCTTGTAATCTACCCCATAATCTATTGGTAGCCTCTGTTGGATCTGCTAGGAAACTTGCGTCACCATCATATGGCTTATAGTTTTTTTGAATGAAATCTCTAACATTGATTTCTTCTTTCCATATTCTCCCTTCAAAACCTTCCCATTGTTCATTTTCTAACATGTTCATTCCCCCTCGTACTCTATATACATATATTCTTACAATTTATATTATTAATTGGGTATAAGCTTAACTTATTTTTTCATTAATACTTCAACAACTTATGTAATCTGTTTTATAAAATGCTTTAGTATCTTTATAATAAACCGTAATTACTCGTCTATATAAAAATACCTGCACAAACCTTATTACATAATAAATTAGAATTTCTTTACTTAAAATGATATAGATAATTATCATTTAAAAGAGTCGCTATGAGTAAATTCATTCCATTATAATTCTCTGAATTGTGCTCTCTGCATTTCATAAAACTGTACAATATATTATTTAAAAACTGATTTCAAGTAATACATTACCTTATTATATAATTGTTGTCAATATTTGATAATTCTTATCATTTTTTACTTTTATGTGATAATACGCCTATTTTTTATTAATATTAATTTGTTTAACGATTACAAAATGCATTTTTTTCACGAAACCAATACTCTAATAGCAATTATATGAAATTTTACTAATTTTAATATTTAAGACTTTAATATCTTTTAACGTAGTTTATACACTTAAACTAAACTGTATTATGCTTCAAAGATTTCATAATAATTAATAAAAAATACTTCCCTTATAATAGATAGTTTTTTTGTTTTAACTGCTCTACTATAGGGGAAGTATATCAGAGATTTAATCTGCTAATGGGACAGACCCATTTAATCTATTATTATATAATTTTATAACATAAGAATTTCACCATTTGTTCCTAAAACTACAATTTCTTTCTTGTTAAAACTGCACCTGCACCAGTAATTAATAGTGCTATTACTCCAACTGCTACAGAAGATACTCCTCCTGTTTTTGGTAATTTACTATTATGACTACCATTTCCACTGTTAGATGTATTAGTAGAATTATTGCTAGAATTCTCTTCATTAATCTCTTTATCAGTATTGCCATTGTTTCCATTATCACCTTGTGCCAATTCTAAGTTAACTAAAGCTAATTCTAAACTCTTTTCTACTTCGTCTACTTGCTTTTCAGTAGCTTCATCATTATTAAATATTGCTCTAGCCCTTGCTAATTCTACATTAAGTTTCTCAATACTTTTTTTAGTATATTTAGATGTATCGATTGCTTCTGCTTTGTTTATTAATTCTTCAAGCTTAGATTTATCTGGTATTAATCTTAAATCAAGATAAGCTTTAATTAATTTATTATAAGCTTCATCTATTTCTGCTTGAGTAGAATCTTTATTTGATAATATAGATTTTGCATTAGCTAATTCTGCATTAAATTTAGAAACAGTTTCTTTAATATATTCAGATAAATCTTTATTTTCTAATTCATCTACTAATTTTTGAAGTTTAGACTTATCAGCTGATAATTCTAAGCTAGAAAATGCATTGCTTAAGTTTTCATAAGCTTTAGCAACTTCTTCTTCCATTGCATTTTCATCTTCTATCACTTTGTTAGCTTCAATAAGTTCTGCTTGAAGCTTAGCCCAAGTTAAAGCTGTATACTTATCTTCTTCTAAAGCATTGACTATTTCAACTAATTTTTTAAGTTCTGTTTTATCACCTTTTTTGAACTCTAGCATGTGAATTGCATCAATTAATCTTTTTGAAGCTAATTCTACTTGAACTTCTGTAGCATTTTTATTATCAAAAACTTCTTGTGCTTCTTTTAATGCTTCTTCAAACTCTTTAACCACTACTGGAATAAGACCTTCCAATGCTCCTTCTGATTTTTTATCTTGTGCATAATCTATAACTATTCCTAATAATGTTTTATCTACCTCTACTGGCTCTTCTGATTCTACATATTCTGATGCTCCAATATCTGTTTTTCCATCAGTAAGTTGTATTCCAAAATAATCTTTTCCACCATTATCCTCAATATTCATACCTGCATCAATTGCTGGAGAATTACTTTGAAGTTTATATCCTTCCAAACTATCAATGCCCTTTCCACCAGTTCCAGGTGCAACAAGCATTGGATCTTCCTGAATTATAGTACTATCATTAGAAGGAACCTTATCAAAACCAATAAATATATTGCTTTCGTAATCTATTTCTTGTTCATTGAAAGAATCAGCTGTCATTTTCCCTTTATTAACAACTATGTTGTTATAGAATTTCGCATCACTTTTTCCACCTGTATACCCGTTGTTCATCCATTTTCTTTCAATACTATCATCTAGATATATTGTGTTATTGTAAGCCATACTTCCTTCGTGTCCAGGGCGCCAATCAATAATACCATGTTTTGCACCATCATTTTGACTGATGTTGTAACGGAAAACTCCATCAAAGCCTCTTAAATCCTCTGTACAGCACCACATAAATACCCCACCTGCATTATTATGCAAATAATTATATTGTACAAGTGTATTTTGATTTAAAGCATCAATTTCAATTCCTTGTCCATCACCTGCCCCAAGAATAGAATCAGCTGGTGATGCTTCATATACTTCATTGTATTCAAATATTACATTATCTGAATTCCAATTAAATAATCCTACACCATACCAACAATTATATACTGTACGGTATACTGTATTATGATCCACAATTGCATCCTTACATCCATCTATAATTGCTCCATCTCCATCAATATTATAAATTGTATTATTACTAAGACGGAAGTTTTCATATGGTTTCCAAGCTCCAACACCTCTATATCCAAATGGTCTATATTTATTCCACTTATCTCCTTCTCTTGTAGTCCAAGGAGATACAAAGTTAACTCCTGATCTTCCTAAGTTATACATTTCGCAATTTGTTATGCTAATATCATGTATTGCTGTTGGAACTCTCTTCGAAGCATCATACAAGTCTGTCATAACAGTCATAATAATTCCTCCAGAAGACTTTCCTTCATTTGATATAGGTCCTCTAAATCCATGTATTGTTAAATTATCGAATTTAAAATAGTTAAGATCACCTGCATCCTGAGCACTAATATTAATTCCTCTACGATATACATTAGTGTTTAAGTTTTGTTCATAAGTTGGATCCCATAGCTCAAGATTATTCACTTCCCAATACTCCTGATTATAAAATGTAATTACATTATTCACTATTGGAGAACGTACAATTTTATTTGCAATATTCATATGTGAAATTGTCCAATTTTCACCTGGTTTTAATAATGGTTTTTTACCTTCACCATAACTTGAAATTACTATTGGAGCACCATCTACACCTGAACCCTGTGGTTTCAATGCCCCAGTCCATTCTCCGCCTGATTTAAATAAAATTTGATCACCTGGTTGAAATAGAACTGTATTTACTTTATCAATTGTCTTCCAAGCAGTAGCCTCACTTCTACCATCATTAGAATCATCTCCTTCATGAGAATCTACATAGTATTTTATCCCACTTCCAAGTTCCACTACAAAACTGGCATCTTTTTGTGAATCCTTGTAAGTAGCTCTTACTGTAACATTCTTACTTTCAACTGCAGCTGAAATTTTTTGAAATTTTAAATTAACTGTTTTATTTAATTTATCGTAAGCAAATTCCTTAATTTCAACTGGAGCAAATTCTCCATCATTTACTTTACACTCTAATGTAAAATCATCCTTTACTGGGGAAACTATCGGAACTTTATCAAAATTAGCTATTACAGTTCCATTTTCTGCTGAAATTTCTGTTAGTTTAGCATCTATATATTCCTCCCCAGATGCATCAATGTTAAAGTCTACGATAAATGGCTGATTATTTGGTTTATACGTTGCAATCAATTTTATATTTTGTTCTACAGGCTGTGCTTCAATTGGATCAAAATTCATTATCAAGGTATTTCCAGATACACTTTCTTTTGTAATATTTAACTTCTTTGTAACGCTTGATTCTAATGAAGATGTATAAGAAATATCAAAATCTGAACTCTTCATTTCACCAGTATAACCCTCTTTATATTCTGCTTTTAAAGAACCATTATCCACACTAAAGCTTTTTAAGTTACTTGCTATCTCAAATGACCAATCATCTATATAAATATTACCACTTGTTGCTCTTTCTATCCAAATTGCTGATCTAGTATTTTTTCCTGATGTATCTCCAGTATATACAAACTCCACTTCATACTTTTTGTACTCTGCTGAATCAATTAATACTTTCTTCTCATTTCCTCCATAGTATTTTAGACATAAGTATGCAGTAATTCCACTTGGATTGGTATTCTTTGCCCAAACAGATACTTTATAAGTTGCACCCTTCTGAAGATTTGCTACATCTTGTTCCAATGCATCATTTGTCTTCTCAAGAGATACCGACCAATCTCCGGAATTTGTCAAGATAGTTGTCGCATAAGTTTAATTTTTTTATTTAGCGGCGACTATTTTTATTTAATTACATTTTATCAATAAATTTACACTTAAATTTTAAACTATGCTACCAAAATTATTATACATAATTTTACATTAGACTATTCTGAATTTACCTTTAATCTCAACAGTAGGATTTAATGCTACAGTTTCAGGTATAGTCCAATTTCTTATTCCTTTATTAAATCTAGTCGGATTAAGTGCTCTAGCAGTTTCATAAACTTTTATTCGATTATTCATAATTGACTCTGTTTCTCCATTATGTCGGCTATTTGGAGTCATAAATTTTATACCACTGTGATAATGTTCATTATTATACCAATTAACAAAATTAGATACCCATTCTCTAGCAGCATCTATCGATGCAAAGCCGTCCTTTGGATATCCTGGCCTATATATAAATGCTAAGATAAGAATGTACAGAGTGACCAATATTTCTATGTATAACACTAGGTAAAATTTAACACAGTATTAATGGTGATGAATATGATTTATACAACAAACGTTAATACTGAAATAAATTTAAAATCAGTTGAAGATTTATTTAAACTTAAAGTTTTGATTGAGGTTAATAATTTGGAAAAACCTAATTTTAGTGCAATAGCAAGAGATTTAGGAATAGATAGAAGAACAGCAAAAAAGTATTATGATGGGAATATTAAGAAGGATAGAAAACCTAAGAAATCCAAAATAGATGATTTCTATGACATCATTTCGAACCTGCTTTCAGCAGAAAATAAGCAAATATTTTATTATAAATCTCATCTTTATAGATATTTTGTTAGAGAAAAGGGGTTAGATTGCTCAAGGAGCAATTTCAATTATTATATTTTAAAACATGAAAGCTTTGCAGAATACTTTAAACCAAAGAAAAAAAGAGATGCTGTAAAATCGGAAGCACCTTTTGGAAAACAAGCACAATTTGATTGGAAAGAAGATTTGAAGTTTTATTTTAAAAATGGTGAGGAATTTATTTTCAATGTCGGTAGTTTAATATTATCAGCTTCTAGATTTAAATATTGGGCCATTTATCCTACTAAATCACAAGCGTGTTTATTTGATTTCTTAGCTAATGCATTAGAATCATTAGGAGGAGTTCCTCAAGAAATATTTATAGATAATGCACCTACTATGATGGATAATGCTAGAACTGAACGTTCTGCCGGTAAAGTTAATCCTAAATTTCAGCAGTTTGCCGATGACTTTGGATTTAATATCGTGCCTTGCGTTAGAGCAAGGCCAAATACCAAAGCAAAGGTTGAAAACCCTATGAGAGTTATAGATGAAATAATGAGTTATAATGGCTTGCTTGACAACGAAGAACAGTTATATGAGAAAATGCAACAGATAACTAATGAGGCTAATTCAAGGATATGTCAAGCTACAGGACTTCCACCAATTTTGGTGTTTAAAAAAGAGAAAGAACATCTTTTACCACTCCCGAATGATAAAATTTGTTCTTACTACAAAAACACAACAATAAATGCGAAAGTAAATTCCAACTCATTATTTCGCTATAAGGGAAATCTTTATTCAGTCCCTATTGATTTTATTGGTAAAACTATTGTTGTTAAAGTTATTGATAATAACCTATATGTCTATTATGGCCCAAAATTAATAACTTTACATACAATTTCTAATCAAAAAGTAAATTATCATGAAAATCATCATTTAGCAATGATGGGATTGACTTTTAAAAATTCAGAACAAGAAGATATTAAGAATTATGCAGCTAAGCATTTAGAGGAGATGAAAAAGTTTAATGAACAGTTATCAACAATTACAGGAGAACTTACGTGAACTTAAATTAACACAAATGAGTCTTCATATAGATGATTATATTAATAAAATAAATGATCATAAAACAAGTATTGTAGATGCTCTATGTGAGTTAACTAGTAAAGAAGTTGAAATTAAAAACTTTAATGCAGCACATGCTATGGTTAAGGTAGCTGGCTTTCCGCACCTGAAAGAATTAAAAGATTTTGACTTTGAGTTTCAGCCAAAAATAAATAAACAACAATTTTTAGACTTTGAAAGTTTGAGGTTTTTAGAAAATAATAGCAGTATTATTTTGATAGGGAATAGCGGCGTGGGTAAAACCCACCTTGCGACCTCAATTGGGATTGCGGCTGCAAAGAAAAGAGTAAGTACTTATTTTATAAAGTGCCAAGATTTAATAGAACAATTAAAAAAGGCTTACTTAGAAAACAAACTTGATGATAGGATAAAACATTTTAGTAAATATAAGCTTCTTATAATTGATGAGATTGGATATTTACCTATTGGTGAGCAAGAGGCAAAAATGTTTTTTCAACTTATAGATAGGCGTTACGAAAAGAAAAGTACAATAGTTACTAGCAATATAAACTTGTCTGACTGGAATCAAATATTTGTGGATAATATGCTCGCTAGTGCTATTTTAGATAGACTTGTCCATCATTCTACTATTGTTAACATTCTAGGAAATTCTTATAGAACTGCTACTGCATTATCAAAAATAGCAGATAAAAACAACTGAACAATTGTTCAAAAAAATATTGACATTAATATTATATGTAAGAAAAGCAGGAATGGAGTTGGTCCAAAGCTAACCATTCCCGCTCTCTTTCTATGCTATCGGCATTGGTGCGATCGCCATAATATTCCACCCTATTCCAGAGGCCGGGTGTGGACAGTGCCTACAAAAAAGGCAATTAGTACAATGTTTTATTTGCCATGCAAAAAATTCAAAAAAGATATATAACATCCTCTCACATGGTTATACTGTAAGTAGAAAAATATATTCGACAACAACAGAATCAAAAATTCGGCAGCAAAATCTTACATATCTATTTCTTATCAGAAAGATTTACTTTTCCAAAGACACAAGAATTTTTACAACTTCAATAGAACTATTGTAATTTTTTTTAAAATCATCTTTATATTGCTTATTTTTCGAAAAACTATATAAAAAGGAATCAAATAATTTTTTTGAAAAAACGCATGTCAACTTAAATATCAATCGACTGTTTATCATCGGATAATTAAAATAAACCAGATTTTATATTCCCTTCTATACTCATTCTCACTTCAAATGTCATTCCACCCTGCTCATTTCCATAAACCTCGATCTTCCCGCCATGCTCCCGCACGATATCACGCACCATTGCAAGTCCGAGACCCACCCCGCCAAGCTCACGGCTTCTTGACTTATCCACCCGGAAGAACGGTTCAAAAATCTGCTCTCTAAATGTCTCATCAATTCCATTTCCCGTATCTGCAACCGTCAGAACAACTTCATTCTTCTTTCTCTCTGCCGATACCGTAACACTTCCATCCGTATGATTATATTTGATCGCATTTTCTATAAGATTATAAAGCATCCGATAGATCAGTATATCACTTCCTGTCAGAACCAAATCTTCAGCTTCACCCTCTTCTTTTTCATCTCTCATACTCTGCGACTTCTGTATCAGTTCAACGTTCTTCTCTTGCGCCAGCGGTTCCAGATCTGTCAGCACTTCCTCTATCAACCCGTGAAGTTCAATCTTGTCGTTGCGTGCTACCGTCTGCAGTTCACTCATATCCAAAAGTGTTCTGACTAGCTTGCTAAGACGCTCGTTCTGTTCTGTCACCATCTGAATTGTCTCTTCCGCCGCCTCTCCACTCTTCGAATAATCCATCGTATGATAGAGATCTAACTGTGCTTGGATTAATGCCAAAGGAGTCCTCAACTCATGCGCTGCATTTCCGGTAAACTGACGTTGCATCTCAAATGATTTCGAGAGACGTAAAAGCATTTTGTTATAAGAAGTACGAAGTCTATCTAGTTCTAAGATCTTATTTTCTTCAATCGTATAATCCGTCAGATCCTGTGCCTGGACTTTTTCTACCGTCTCTGAAAATTCTCCGAGTGGTTTCAAGGCCTGGCCACTGACAAAATAAGTCACTGCTCCGCCAAACAACGCCACAACAGCAGTAATCAGGAGACTTCTGTTTCTATAATCAAATTTTGAATTATAAATCTTCGTAGCAAACTGAGCCGCAAAATCATCCCACTCATTATCCGGAATGTCAATGTACACCTCTTCCGGTGTTCCACTTTGATCGGTAACCGTCTCCTGAAGCGCGTCAAAATAATAGACTCCGTTCTTATATAAAAGAAATGTAAGACATCCACACAACACGGTGATCAGCACTGTCGTCAAAATCGTCAGTCTCCACTGAAGTGATATTTTTCTCACGCTTTTCCATATCCTCCCATATTATAACCTTCACCGATCTTATTCACGATCGGATCATAACCGAGTCCCGCTTTCAGCTTCTTTCTCAGAGAAGACATATGCACTCTGATAGAACTACTGAAACTGTCCAAAGAAGAATCCCAGACATGCTCGATCAACTCTTCCTGACTGACCGGTCTTCCCTTATTCAGAAGAAGGTACTCCAGGATTCCGTTCTCTTTCCTTGTCAATTCAACCAGATTTTCCTTTGCATACGCTACCCGCTCTCTTGTATCAAAACGAAGGTCGCCGCATTCCAAACAGACATTTTTCTGTATGAATTTTCTTCTTGTCAGACTTCTCACACGAGCTTCCAGTTCTTGCAGGTGAAATGGTTTTTCCATATAGTCATTCGCTCCTGCATCTAGCCCATCAACCTTATCTGCAATCTGACTTCTAGCAGACAAAATCAGTACCTTTGTCTCTTCATTTTCCTTACGAAGTTCTCTGAGCACCTCCATACCGTCCATCCCCGGCAAGTTAAGATCCAGCACGATCAGATCATACATTTCCGCATAGATCATGTGCAATGCTTCCTCTCCGTCATTGCACACATCTACCTCATACCCAGCCTGGTGCAGACTTTTCGCAATTATACCACACAATTTCTTTTCATCTTCAATAACTAATAATCTCAATTTATTTTTCTCCATTTTCTTAACAAGAATTTTACACCCCCTATTGTATAATGCAAATATCGAAAGGTCAATAAACTGACTTTGAACATTGAAACAACATTGAAAGGAGTATTTTAATGAGAGCTGAAAAAGCAACACAGATTCTTTTACTTTCAGCCGGTCTTGTACTTTTCCTTGGCGGAATCTTCCGCGGAGAAGCTGCTGTTGTACTTAGTAAGGCAATAAAATTATGTATGGAGTGTGTCGGAATTGGATAAGAAAATAAAATCAAACAAAAACTTTCTAGTCCGCTTCCGCGGATGGATTCAGGCAGCTGCAACGCTGCTGACCAACATTCACATCCCGAATCTATTTAAAGGGAAAATCTATCAAGGAAATGTAAAGACACTGTGTGTACCGGGGCTGAACTGCTACTCCTGTCCTGCTGCCACAGGCGCATGTCCGATCGGAGCTTTCCAGGCTGTAGTCGGTTCTTCAAAATTCAAGTTCACCTACTACATCACCGGATTTTTTATCCTGTTAGGAGTGCTGTTAGGACGATTTATCTGCGGTTTCCTCTGTCCATTTGGATGGTTTCAGGATCTGCTGCATAAGATTCCAGGCAAGAAATTTTCCACCACAAAACTGAAACCTCTGCAATATCTAAAATACGTGATCCTGCTCGTCTTTGTGATCCTGCTTCCGGCATTTGTGACCAATTCACTTGGTATGGGAGATCCTTTCTTCTGTAAATACATTTGCCCACAGGGTGTACTCGAAGGTGCGATTCCACTGTCACTTGCCAACTCAGGAATCCGTTCTGCACTCGGACATCTTTTTACATTTAAATTCACGATCCTTGTGCTTTTCATTGTCCTGAGTATCCTGTTTTACCGTCCATTTTGTAAATGGATCTGCCCTCTTGGGGCCATTTATTCTCTGTTCAACAGAGTATCATTTCTTAAGATCCAAGTGGATCATGAGAAATGCGTAGGCTGCCAGAAATGTAGTCGTGTCTGCAAAATGGATGTCAATGTGGTAGACACACCTAATCATCCGGAGTGTATCCGTTGCGGAGAATGTATGAAAGCCTGTCCGACTGATGCGCTCTGCTATCATTACGGATTTTCAAATAAGAAACAGACTGACAGTAAATAAAATAAAACCATTAAAAGGAGATTTAAAATCATGAAAAACAAAACACTCAAAATAAACTCAATGAAATTAAAAAGGGTAATTGCTACATCACTTGCCATTTCCGTGCTTTTTGCATTCACAGGTTGTGGAAGTTCTTCTAATTCTTCATCAACTGACAACAAGAAACAGGAATCCACTTCTACAGCAGACGCTGGCAGTACAGATGAACTGAACGAAAAACTGAATGCTCTTTACCAGCAGGAGAATCAGCTCTTTGCTGATCACAAAGAAGCCTGGGACAAAGCATTTGGCTTTATGAGCAAGAACACTTCTGGAGATTCTATGACTGAAAACTATGCGGACTCCCTTGCAAGTGCAGTAGACTCAAACAAAGATTCTTTCTCAGAAGAAGAGTATGATACGCTAAGCAAAGACATTGAAACAATCCGCGGTATCGAAAAAGAGATTGCAAAGCTTGAGAAAAAGATTTCTGCCTCTAAATCCTCAGATAGTGCTTCCTCAAAAACTGATGAATCCACAGACGTGTTCCATGATTTCAAAGGGAAAGATCTGGATGGAAATGCCGTAGATGATAGTCTTTTCGCTAATAATAAAGTCACAGTTGTAAACTTCTGGTTCAGCGGATGTAAACCTTGCGTCGGAGAGCTCTCTAAGCTGAATGAGTTAAACGAGACACTTAAGGAAATGGGCGGTGAAGTTGTCGGTATCAATACAGACACATTAGATGACAATCAAGATGGTATCAAAGAAGCGAAGGAAATCATGAAAGCACAGGGGGCTTCCTACAAGAACCTGACTTTCGATTCTGATTCAACAGTTGGAAAATATGCCGGAAACATCATGGCATTCCCTACAACAATTCTTGTAGATAAAGACGGAAATATCGTTGGTAAGCCTCTGATGGGTGGAATCGATGATCAGTCAAACTACGATCAGCTGATGAAACAAATCCAGTCCGTGATCGATCAGAAATAATTTATCTTATAAATAAGGATTGCTATGGGAGAGTAGATAGATTTGTACAATATAAGCATAGATGAAAATTACTTTAGTGATAGACATCTATGCTTATTTTTTTTATGATAGGTTTGATTGGTCAACGAAGATAGATTTGGGATAAAACGCCCGTTACACAAAGTGTTGACCAACACATCCTATTCAATATTCGATTAAGCAAGTTGGGAGAAACACCCGTGTAAATAACAAATATGAATCAATAGGATGATGTTGGAACCAATCGTAAATAACATATGGAGATGATTAATAATGATAGGAATTGGAATTGATATTTCTAAAAATAAAAGTACAGTGTCTGCAATAAATGATACTGGAGAAATCATTATGAAACCACAAGAATTTAAACATAGTGAGAATGAACTTAATAAGCTTATTCAGTGGATTAAGGATCAAGAAGATACAGTGTTCGTAGTTATGGAATCTACAGGTCATTATCATTATCCAGTATTGAAGAAGTTATATGAAGAAGGGATATATGTTAGTGTAGTTAATGCTTATCTAATGAAAAAATATGGGGATATAGAGATTAGAAAAGCTAAAACAGATAAAAAAGATGCTATTAGAATAGCTAAATACGCTATTGAAAAAAGATTTAGTCTTAAGAAATATGAAGGTGAAGATGAAAAATATAATGATTTAAAGTTTTTATCGAGACAATATAATCAAATAGTTTCAATACGAGTAAAGGCAAAGATACAATTTAACAATCTTCTTGATGAAATTATGCCTGGAATTAATAAAATTTTAACTAGAACAACAGGAAATTCAAGCAATATATTATATGATTTTGTTGAAAAGTATGAACACTTTGATAATATCAAACGTAAGGGTGAACAAAAGTTTATAAAAGAGTATTCAGCTTGGTCCAAAAAGAAAGGATACCGTAATGGAGCAGTTAAAGCACTAAAAATATATGAATTGGCCCAAAACAGTATCACAACTAGATCTGCTAATAATTCTACATATATTGCTCTTAAAAATTGTATTAAAATTTTAAGAGAAACTGAAGAATCTAGCAATTCTATTTTAACACAGATGCAAACAATTGCGTACACATTACCGGAATATAAAATTGTTAGGGAATTAAAAGGTGTTGGTGATAAGCTTGCACCAAGGCTAATTGCTGAAATTGGAGATGTTAGAAAATTTACAAGTGCTAAAGCATTGAATGCTTATGCCGGAAATGATGCACCTCCACATCAATCAGGTCAATTTGAAGGAACTAAAAGACATATATCAAAACGTGGTTCTTCTAGCTTAAGAAAAGTCGGATACGAAATAATGATGGCTTTAAAAGTTACAAAACCAACTGAAGATAATGCTGTTTATGAATTTATGATAAAAAAAGAATCCGAGGGAAAAGCAAAAAACGTGGCTAAAATGGCTGCTCTTAATAAGTTCTTAAGAATTTATTATACACGCGTTATGAATTTATATAAAACATTGTAATAGCTAGTCCACTTAATAAAGCTACTATGAAGTAGCTTTATTAAGGTTACACTTTTTTAGGTATATTAAATTAAAAATAATAGTTGACAAATTATTAGCAAGTTTTGTATAATTATTATTCTTATTGATTTAATTTTCAGTAATATTTTTTCTATTTTACATAACATCAATAATAGGTATTATTACCTTTTTTAATATTTCTAAAAAATTGAAAAGTATGCATAAATCTTATAAAAAGTACAAGACATAATAATTCCTGTTAAATTAACTTATAGTGTATTATTTTAAAAATACCAACTAAATTACATAAACAAATCCACGACATTTCTGTCGTGGATTTGTTGGTGGAGGCGACGGGTGT
Organism: Cellulosilyticum sp.; assembly: GCA_017941635.1. GTDB lineage: Bacteria > Bacillota > Clostridia > Lachnospirales > Cellulosilyticaceae > Cellulosilyticum. The sequence continues at coordinate 127 of JAGAVZ010000015.1, read as the reverse complement.
CGAACCCGTGTCCGAAAGCAGACCAGCCTGACTTTCTACGAGCGTAGTTTGTGACTAAAATTTCGGTCCTTAGTTCGCTCACAAACAAACTCCTAATTCCCTAGCTTCATAAATACCCCTCTAGCTC
>JAGAVZ010000169.1 GCA_017941635.1 Cellulosilyticum sp. | reverse complement strand
TGAAAACAGTTGAGCCGAAGCCAGAAGAACCACAACCACAAGAACCATCTGAATTAGAAAAAATTAAGAAGCAACAGGAATTAATGCAGCAAGCTATGGATGAAATGATTATACAAAATCCAACGCCGGATGAATTAGCAGAGTTAAAGATACAATGGGGTGAATATAGCCCTACAGACCTTACATTTTTAAAGCAACATTTAGACGAGTTATTAAGCGTCTATGAATGTTCTACTCCAATTCAGAAGGCTTTGTACATGAATATATGTAGGTCTGAATTACAGGCTAGAAAATGCTTAGAAGATGGTGATGTTAATGGTTATGAAAAGGCTGTAAAGATAGTTTCTATGTTGTCAGGGGACTTACAAATAAAGCCAGCTAATAAGAAAGATGACCAAGCAGGGGGAAGTTTCGGTGTATTCATGGCTCAAGTAGAACAAATAATGCCGATACCAGAGCCTCTTCCAGAATTTAAAGATGTAAACAGGATAAAGAAATACTTTGATGTATTCTTCGTAAGGCAAATAGCAAGAATGCTTGGTAAGTCTGATATTCCTGTGGAGGAGGACTTCAATGAAGACTGGAGCTAAGAAAAGAGAAAACTATGACAACAAAACTAATTTTGACTGGGATGCTGATTATAAAACTAGACCCTTTTTAGAGAAGATAGCTATTTGGGGTAGTTTTTATAGAGCTAACCCAGTCATTTTTGCTAGGGATTATTTCCCTGAGCTAAAATTAAAACTATTTCAGATGATATTGCTACACATGATGTTTATTAGCGATTTTGCTTTGATGCTGGCTACAAGAGGTATTGGTATTACAAAGAAATAATGCCCATATAAAGAGAAATCTTTATATTGAACAGGGATGTATCGGTGAAGCCCTCCAACTAAATAGGGTAATACCGAAGGTTATAATATCTAATATAATCTGTAACGACTAGGGGATGACCGCTATGATGAAAGGGATAACTCCCCCAAGAGCTTCCTGTACCTTACCAGTTAAAGCTGGAGGTAAAAAGATAGTCTGAACTTATACAATGGCAAAGTATAAGAATACAGGGATAAAGAGCCTTGTAGGTAACAAAATTGAAATCCTTCTTAGTAGCATTATATGTCATAATTCGTGCGATTTTATATCCAAACAGTAAAATAATAGTGGCTACAGCGGTAGATTTTGCCGTCTTATATAGAAATATATGAGTAATTAAATTGGGGAAAATCGGTAGAGGTTTTAAAATACTAATACCGAGCTAACTAAATAAATTAAAGAGTATTTAGTAGTGTAACGCATAAATACTGAAACTCATTTATGAGAATATAATGTATTCACGAGTCTCCGACCTCTTAGCAAGTTATGTTGAAGAGGAAAATATATGCTAATCTGGGTATGAAACGACATACCGATGAAAATGAGGGAAACCTCCAGAGCATAGGGTAAAAAACCTATGGGTAATAACAGATGAAAATCCCAATCTCGTGCTTTAGTTCAGCAAAAGATACAAGGCGAGCTTATGAGGATATGTCCTAGTTTGAAGAATGAAATAGAGGATATAAAAATATCAAATCATCAATGTGAAGTAATATTTAAAAATGGGTCAATTATCTCTGCAATCAATTGTGGGGATACGGTGAGGGGTTTGAGAGCTAATGTTGTGGTATAGTCATATGCCCGCTTATATAGAAATATATAAGATGAACTGAGCAAATTTGGTGAAACTCCTATATAATGGACAACACCAAGCTAACTAATAGACCATTAGTAGTTTAGAGCGTAGCGAGTGAGCAATATGGAAGTAATAATCTCGCCAAGAGTGTTCGGCATCTGACCATTAAGTTGAAGATGAAAATGTACGCCAAACTGGATTTGAAATGACAAATCGATGTAATAGGATTAACCAACCTATGAATGAGAGTAATCTCCAGAGCTATGGATAAAAAGCTATAGGTTAAACACGAAAATTGATATGATGAGTCGAGGTTAATTTCAAAAAAGGCAAGAGACACGATTAAATTTTATGGTCGCCTAATAGGGAAACTTATTAGTGAAAATAGGGGTGTATCGGTGAACACCTTCAAGTAAAAGATTATCTTTA